>NZ_JABZSJ010000037.1:0-24851 GCF_015262605.1 Prevotella aurantiaca
TAGTAAATAAAAGCGTTCCGTGAGCTTTCAGCCTACCAAATGTCCATTACGCCTTCTTTGTTGATTTGCTATACAGAGAATTCAACAGAAAAAGCTTTAACGATAAAAGTAGTACTCTAAACACTTATTAGATAATATCAAAGGAGGGGGGTAGATTGATTCTACACCCCTCCTTTAATATTGTATTTATCAACATTGGACGTATTCAGATACGAAAATCATCTATTATTCTGTGTTTTCAGGCATTTCAGCACCCAGTTCTTTAAGAAGCAAAGGTGCATCTTCGTCGCCATATTCAGCAGCTTTTTTGTACCAACGTATAGCTTCATCAATGTTCTTTTCAACGCCATCGCCACGTTTATAACAGTTTCCGATATAGAACATTGCCCATGGTTCACATCCATTTGCAGCTTTAAAGAGCCACTCTAAACCCTTTTTCTTATCGGGTTTTTCACCGTTCCAACCTTCAAAATAAAGAATGCCAAGATAGTATTGCCCTAAAGCTGAACCTGCATAAGCAGCTTTCTGATACCAATGTAATGCATTTTGAGCATTAAATACTACGCCCAAACCATAGGCATAGCATCTTCCAAGACCAGTATAGGCATCTATATTGCCAGCTTCGGCAGCCTTTTGATAATACTTAAAGGCTGTATCATAATCCTCATTATCGAACGCTTCGTCGGCTTTTCCAAGCAATTTATCTGCTTCGGTTGCAAGCTTTCCTACATAATTGGTCGATATTCTGTGAGGCACTTCCTCTTGTGCAACTCCCATCAAGGGTATAAATAGGGTGCAAAAGACTAAAGCTAACGTCTTCATTTTTAGATTATAATATTACACCAAGCGAATGGCAAGCGGTTCAACCGTAATGAGATGTCGCTTATAAAGGTCGCCGACGGCTTTCTTGTAGACTTTCTTTGACACATGAAAGAGATGTTTAATATCTTCTGCTTCGCTTTTATCGCCAAGGTTGCATACACCACCGTTGTCCTTTAAGTATTGCAGAAGCACTTCGGCAAAGTCTTTTGCATATTGCTGTCCTGTTGGTTGCAGAGTGCAGTCAATCTTTCCGTCTGGTCGGACTGTGGCAATATAACCTTTCATACGGTCGCCCGTGTGGACGTATTGGAATACTTGGTCGCCATAAACAAGGGCAGGATACTTATTGTCGATGATGACTTTGAAACCGAGTTCGGTCTTTTGCCAAATCATCAAATCAACCTCCTCGCCTTGCTTGTACGTTGGTTTTTCTTCCTCGAAATAATGTTCCACCTTCGCCGATGCTACCAAACGGTAGGTCTCTTCGTCAAGATGTACATGCACAACATACGATTCGCCTATCTGCATACGCTTCTTCTGCTCGCGGAACGGACAGAAGAGGTCTTTCGTTACGCCCCAATGAAGGAATGCACCATACTCGTTTACCCACGAACACTCTAAGTATGCAAACTCGCCCACTACGGCAAGTGGCTGCTCGGTTGTAGCAATGGGGCGTTCTTCTTGGTCAAGATACACAAAGACACGTAGGTCGTCGCCTACCGAAACACCTTCGGGAACATACTTCTGAGGCATCAATATTTCGCCAGCAGGACCACCGTCAAGATACAATCCGAATGGATCGCCATTGCCTTCGCGCAGTGCTACCTTCAATACAGTCAGCGTATTGTAATCGCCTATCTTTAGTTTTGCCATTTGTTATTTCCTTTCTTACTTTATTATATTGCGCTGGCTTCGCTGCCCTCTCCCACTATGCGTCCGTCTTTCAAGTGTATGGTGCGGTCGGTTAGTGTAGCCAACGTTTCGTCGTGTGTTACGATGACGAAAGTTTGTCCGAACTTATCGCGCAATTCGAAAAAGAGTTTATGCAGTTCTTCCTTGTTTTTCGAGTCCAAGCTACCTGACGGTTCGTCGGCAAGAATTACGGCAGGATTGTTCATCAATGCCCTTGCTACTGCCACACGTTGCTTCTCTCCACCCGAGAGTTCGTTTGGTTTATGGCTTGCTCGTTCGCTTAGGCCCATAAATTCCAATAGTTCTTCAGCACGATTATGTGCTTCTTTAGGTTTCATGCCAGCAATATAAGCGGGAATCATAATATTCTCGATTGCCGTAAACTCGGGCAAAAGTTGGTGAAACTGGAATACAAAACCAAGATGTTTATTGCGAAATTCACTTAGTTTTTTAGTCGATAATGTGCTGGTTTCTATGCCGTCTACTACGACGGAGCCGCTATCGGGCTTATCTAACGTACCAAGAATTTGCAGCAACGTAGTTTTGCCTGCACCAGAAGGGCCGACAATGCTGACTATTTCGCCTTTCTCTATGCGCAAGTCAATGCCTTTCAGCACTTGCAACGAACCAAAATTCTTAGTAACACCTTTTATTTCTATCATAATTATTATCTTATTTTCTTTTGCATGAAATCACGAACAACATCGTAAGCACTGCGTTCTTCGGTGTGTTGCGACTGTGCAAATGTCATTCCGTCCATTCTATTACCATACTGATCGGGGAATATTATCATAAGCGTCTTGCTCTTGAAGAAGCGATTTACTTCTTCTGGTATGCGTTCCATTGCATTCTTATAAGATATTGTACCCTTTCGTGCTGTAATAATCACAAATAAATGGTCGTCATTTACTTCGTTCGCTAAATGCGGTAACTCGTTCCAATGTTCCATTTCAGAATACTCTGCACGCACATTGGGGTGGCGGTTACGAATATATCCCATAATGAGTCCAAGAGATTCTTGACGTGCATGGAAAACTATACGGCAATCTGTATTAGCTGCTAGACGTGCCAGACGCTCCAACCAACGATAGAAACCAGGTTCAAACTCAGCTCGTGAAGGCACGGCTACTTGTATTCTGCGAATCGTATTCAGTGGTTGCACAATGCGGGCAATTGTTATTTGTCGGCTCAAACCATTGTACAAGCTCTGCGTGAATTGCCCCCAAAAGCCCTTCGATATAGCTTGTCGGGCGTGCAAACCCATTACTATTTCCGATGCTTGAAACTCTTTGAAGGCGTGTTTTATACCGTTGGCTATATTGGCTGCTATGCGCACCTGTGTTACCATCGGCACATTGGCAGACGTTGCCTGCTTTTGTAAGTGCTCTAAAAGTTGTTTTCCTTCTTCTTGATTAGCTGCTGCATTCACGTCATCGTAAACAACGTTAAGGCCAACAATTTCGCTTTTCAACTTAGAGTTGCGCATCATCATTGCCAATGAGAGCAGATTGTCTGCATAATCAGGATATTTTACAGGAATAAGAATGCGTTCGTCTCCATCAGCTTTCACCATTTCGGGTTCTTCCTTCTTTGTTAAGCGAATCTTTTGAGCTGCTCTCTCCGTTACAAGTGAAGATATGATGCAGGTAAAGAGTATCATAACAACGATTCCGTTAAGCACTTCGTCGTTGAAAAGGAACTCTCCTGGAGCGACTTCGAGCTTTAATCCAACCATAACCATGGCTATTGCACCAGCTGCATGGGCACTTGTAAGACCGAAAAGCATATCAGACATTTCTCGTTTCAAGCGGAATAAAAAGCCAGCTAAGTAAGCAGCAATAGCCTTTCCCACTGTTCCGAAGAATACAATGCACAACACAACCCAAATGATATGTGTGCCTTCGAATAGTGAACGAACGTTGATGAGCATGCCTACACCTATCAAGAAGTAAGGAATAAAGAGCGCATTACCCGTAAACTCGATATGGTTCATCAATGGTGATAGGCGTGGAATAAAACGATTGAGTATAAGTCCTGAGAAGAAAGCACCGAAGATACCTTCCAATCCAATGGCGTCGGATAAGGCAGCAGAGAAGAACAGCACACCTAAAACGAAGAGAAACTGCATCACAGCATCTGAATAACGGCGCAAGAACCAACGTGAAAGGCGTGGAAGAAAGTAGATAAGACCTGACAAATAGAGTGCTAATTTTAGCATAAACGTGAGCCAGAATATGCCTCCACTACCACCTTGGTAAGAGTTTACTATCATTGCCATAATGATAAGTGCCAAGAACAGCGCTATCATTGTTGCACCAACACTTAAAGTGGATGCTGGGTGCTGTGAAAGGCCGTAGCGTCCTACTATAGGATAAGATATGAGCGTGCTTGACGACATAATACAACCCAACAATAAAGACGACATGACAGAGTAGTTCAATAAATAGACACCCATTAGGAATGTAAGTATATAGGGTGTAACAAAGGTAAGCAACCCGAATACCACGACACGCCATTTATTTTTCTTCAGTCCCTCCATATCCATTTCAAGACCTGCAAGGAACATTATATAATATAAACCGACGCTGCCAAACAATTCAAACGACGCATCTCGTTTAAGTACATTCAATCCATATTCGCCTACCAATACACCTGCCAAGACCATTCCGATGATGTGCGGAATGCGTAGTCGGCCCATGATAACGGGCGACAATAAGATTAACATCAAGACAACAAAGAAAATCAATGTTGGGTCGGTGATTGGAAAATATTGGGATATACTGAACATATCTGCTATTATTAAATATCTGCAAAGATAGCAAAAAGTTATCGGTTGAGTAGGGATAGTAGAGAGTTTTTTGTATTTTTGCAATTGAAAACGATAGGGGATTGCACTTCGCGATAGAACATTGTAACTATTGATGATTAGCGTAGCCCCATTAAAACTATAAATACAAGGATAATGAAAGTAGCAATAGTAGGTGCCAGCGGGGCTGTAGGACAGGAATTCCTCCGCATATTGGCAGAAAGAAATTTCCCATTAGACGACCTTGTTCTTTTCGGTTCAAGCCGCTCTGTGGGTAACAAGTACACATTTAAAGGAAAGGAATACGAAGTAAAACTTCTGCAACATAACGATGATTTCAAGGATATTGACATTGCTTTCACCAGTGCAGGTGGCAGCACATCGGCTGAATTTGCTGATACTATCACTAAGTATGGTGCTGTTATGATTGATAATTCGAGTCAATTCCGTATGGATAAGGAAGTTCCGTTGGTAGTTCCTGAAATCAATGCAGAAGATGCGCTTACTCGTCCACGTGGCATTATTGCCAACCCGAACTGTACTACCATTATGATGGTTGTGGTTTTGAATCCTATTGAGAAGCTCAGCCACATTAAGCGTGTGCGTATCAGCAGTTATCAGAGTGCTTCGGGTGCTGGTGCGGCAGCGATGCAGGAGCTGGAACAGCAGTACAGAGAGATTCTTGAAACAGGTGAAGCAAAGACAATCAGCAAGTTTCCGCACCAATTAGCGTATAACGTGATTCCTCAAATAGATAAGATGACGGAAACTGACTATACGAAAGAGGAAATGAAGATGTTCTACGAAACGCAGAAAATCATGCACTCCGATGTTCGCACCAGTGCCACCTGCGTGCGTGTATCGTCGCTTCGCAGCCATTCAGAGTCGGTTTGGATAGAAACTGAAAAGCCTTTAGAGATTGCTGAAATACGCAAGGCACTCGAAGCAGCACCTGGTGTTACGCTTGTAGACGACCCACAGAACTATGTTTATCCAATGCCATTGGAGAGTGCAGGCAAAGACGACATCTACGTTGGACGTGTTCGTAAAGACCTTGCTGACGAGAACGGAACGACTCTTTGGCTTACGGGCGACCAAATTCGTAAGGGTGCTGCACTGAACGCTGTGCAGATTGCTGAATATCTGATTAAGGTGGGCAACGTGAAGTAAGTCTCCTCGAAGATTATATTTAAACAAGCAGCATTACTGTACTGAAGGAACGGTAATGCTGCTTTTATTTATGGTGTATGTTGCGTTGTTCTACTTGTGCGCCTTGTAATATTTAACGGCTGCTTCTACGTTGGCTTTTACTGCTCTTGACGAGAAGGTGGCTCCTGTTACGCCATCTACTGAACCTACTTTTGATATGTTTTTATCGTTGTATTTGGGCAACATCTTTGAGGTAACCTGTGCAAAATATTGTGGTGTTTCGTTGTTTTTAAGTGCTACTACTTTCACTACTTTATCCTTCTTGATGTGTACTTCTAATGGTGTTGCACCTTTATAGCCGCGCACGTTGGTTACCAATGTGGTTGTGTTTACTACGTACGTGCCGTCTTCTTGTTTACGCATCACGTTGTCGTCGTTTGCTGCTGCAAATGCAAAGCCTGCTGTAGTTAGGGCTGCAATGGCTATGGCTAAAGCTTGTTTTTTCATATTTCTTTTTATTGTTACTGATTATTATTTATTGTTGTTACTTATTTATTTACATGCAAATTTACATAAAATTATCGAACTTTATAGCTGTTGCTTTGAAAAAGTTGTGGCATATTATGAATATATAAAAGCCGCTTCTGCTTTATTCAGAGGCGGCTTGTTGTTGATTACTCGAAAGTAGTGGGGGAGTGTTTAAGGGTGTGGTTGTCCTCCTTCTTTGCCTCCCTCTGGCTTACTTTCGTGCTTCTTTTTGCGTTTAGGGTTGTCCACGCTCAGCTCCACGTTCTTGGCAGCATCGCGCATCTGTACTTTAGGTGTGAACACGATTTTGGGCGACTTGAGTGTATCGACACACACGTCGATTTCGTTGTCCATCATCTTCGCAGGAACGAGGACACGGAACGAACCGAGGTCAGCCAAGTCTACGTTTACGCCCATAAGCAGCGCATCGCGTACGACGGCACCGAGCGAGATAAGAGCATTGCTTACATCGCCTGCAGATAACGATGTCTCACGCACAATGCGGTCTACTACCATTTTGTTTGTCAGGCGTTGTTTTGTCTTTGGCGAAGCGTAGTAAACGGTTTGTCCCTTGCGCTTGCCGATGTTGAGCTTTCTCGATTTGATTTCAAACTCGATCATAATTGTTTTTTGTTTAATAGATTAATAAAATTGTTATATAATAGTATCTTTTACATACCACTCGTGGTATATCGTTGTATATCACTCGTGGTATACAATTGCATATCACGAGTGATGTATTTCAGCTACTTCTTCACAGCCTTTCGTCCATTCACGATATACACACCTTTCGGCAGGTTGTTCAGTTCGCCTTGCAGGCGCACACCGCTAAGGCTGTAGATGCCTTGCTTTGCGATAGTGTCGGCAGTTGGTGTATCGATGGCATTAGGGGTGGGTGCGATGGTTACCCAGTCGGTAACTATCTTATTGTCTGCACCGCAAACATAGTAGTAGCTCTTATTGTCGCTTTGGAACTCTTTCCAGTATGCGCCCGCAGGAGCTACTATTTCGCACCCGTTTAGTTCTGGTTTAGAATCCCACAGCCAGCTAATGCTACCTGCATATTCTTCTTCGCTGCTACCGCCACCCTTGGCACGCACAGTGCAGTGGTCGAAAGTCCAAAAGCCAGAAAGCAGTCCGTGAACTCCACCAATGGCTTCTAAGGTGCAACCACTTACGGTGATGGAACCATAGTTGAAGATGCCTCTTTGAAAAGCCTTTTCGTTCGATGTTGTAGAACCAGTTACGGTGAGTTTGCCTTCGCCCGTAAAGGTTAGGTCCTTGAAGTTCCACACGCCCATACCATTCTTTGCCGTAATGGTGTTGTTGCCGATGAGGTTGATAACCAATCCTTCGATTTGATTGAATATGCCCGAGCCTCTGCCGTATCTATCATCTTCAATTGTAGTGCTGATAGAGGCATTGTTAAGGGTGAGCGTCTTTGTGTTGTCGTTGTACATCACTTTACCAGATACACCCTCTATAACAGAAAGGTCGTTGCAGTTGGCAAAGTTCACTTTCTTACCAGCAATCCAAAGATTGTAGTCGTCGATAGGCTCGATGGTTACCCAGTCGGTAATGGCCTTTTTGTCTTCGCCAAACAAGAAGTAGTAGCCCGACCATTCATCGTTCTTCATGTATTCCCAATAAGTTCCTTTCGGAGCAGTGATAGCGCAGCCATCGAACTGATAAGAAGAGACAATGCTAAGGCTACCAGCATACTTGTCGTCGCCACTGCCACCACCTTTTGCACGCACCGTGCAATGGTCGAATTTCCATCCGCCACAAGCCAGTCCGTAAACACCTCCGCTGGCCTCCAACGTGCAATTGCTAACCACAATATCGCCTTGATTTAAAATACCAGCCTTATAAGCCTTGTCGCCCGATGTAGTAGTGCCCTTCACTGTAAGCTTACCATCGCCAGTGAAAGTAATAGAGGCATAATAGTTCCACACGCCAACAAACCTTTCTGAAGTAATGGTGTTGTTGCCAACGAGTTGAATGTTAAGGCCACGAAGCTTGTTAAAGATGCCCGCACCACTACCATTTCTATCGCCCTCTGCTGCACTGCTGATAGTAGCATTGTCGAGGGTCAAGGTCTTCGTGTTATTGTCGTACACAACAGTGCCCGATACACCTTCGATAACAGATAGGTCGTTACAATTTTCAGAGGTTACTTGTGTCCCAGCAACCCAAAGCTCGTATTGTGTTTGTGCCCTCACAGTAGTAGTCCAAATCGTTGCCACCAAGGCAAAGACGAGCGAAAATAATACTTGTTTCTTCATGTTTCTTATGTTATTATAGTTAATAAAGCACGCCTACTTCTCTAAAAACTTAGAGTTAATGTACCTTGTGAATTCTTCTCGATACATGTCGCCGATAGGAACATATACGCCATCGTTCATAAGAATACGACTTTTGTTTACTTCGCTAATGTCTATCAGATTGATAATCCACGAACGATGAATACGCATAAAGCTGTGACCAGGAAGATACTTCTCCATCTTCTTCATACTCGAAAGTATCATTAAAGGCTTCCGTCCACTTATAAAATGAATCTTTAAATATTCGCCCATTCCTTCAACATAGCGAATATCGCTCATGTTCACACGAATAGCTTTATACTCGTTCTTTAAGAATAGCGTGTCATCGTCGGGCAAAGCAGTCTTAGTTTCAGCTTGGCGCAACAGCGTGTACTGTCGTCTAACACTCTCAGCAGCCGCATTTAGCTCTGCCTGACCGAAAGGCTTCAAAAGGTAATCAATGGCTTCCACCTTATAACCTTCAACAGCATAGTCGCTATAAGCAGTCGTAAAAACAACCAATGGCTTCGCATCTAACGAGCGCACAAATTCTAATCCGCTCATATCAGGCATGTTAATATCGATAAATATAGCATCAATGGTTTGCTCTTCCATCTCCCTCCTTGCCTCAATAGCATTCTGACATTCACCTACAAGCTCTAAAAAAGGCACCTTCTTAATATAAGCTGCTAATTGTTTTAATGCCAAAGGTTCGTCGTCTATTGCCAATGTCTTTATTCTGTTTTCCATATATAGTAGGCTTGTTTTAGTTATTCTTTATTTGTTAATGATAGTTCTAACCAAACACTATAAGTATTTTCTTTGTCTTCTATTATAAGTGTATGGCGGTTAGGATAGATAAGCCTCAGTCGCTGGCGGACACTTTCCAGTCCCATTCCACCATTTTCTGCTTCCGATTCTGCAAGTTTGCTGTTGATACAACTAAACTTTATCTTATTGTCTTCCACGCAAAGGGAAATGTCTATCGTACTCTCTTGTTGATAGCTAATGCCATGTTTGAAAGCATTTCCTACGAAACATATAAGTAGCAATGGAGGAATTTCGCCCACAGGAATCTGTTTCGGAACATCAAGGTTTATCTTTACCTTGTCCGTATAACGCATACGCATCAGCGAAATATAGCTATGAATAAAGTCGCTTTCTTTCTGTAAAGGTATAAAAGTATTATTGCCCTCGTATAGAATATACCGCATCATCTTCGACATTACTATGATTGCCCACTTTGCTTTCTCAGGGTCGATATCCACTAACGCATGTATATTGTTAAGAGTGTTCATGAAGAAGTGCGGGTTTATCTGGTATTTCAAAGAAATTAGTTGCTGTTCTAAGTTCTTCTCCTGTAAATCGTGCAACTTCTGTTGGTCTTCATTTGATTTGAAAAACAGTTTTACGCCAAAGTTCATTCCAAACATTAGCACTAAGATAATCATATTTACAGCAAGCACCTGCGTTATAAGCGTAGCATGATTATGCGTAATTGTGTTTTGAATACTCTCATTCTGAACGATTACCTTTGAGGCTTTTTGTCCCATTGTAACATGAAACGCATACTGCAAAAAAGTAAAAAAAAGTATCAAAGAGATGGTTCCACAAATATAAATAGCTCGCCGTTTGTAATAAATAATTTGTGGTAGCAATAAGAAATTATGTATTAAGAAAGCAACAAAGAATACAAACACGATTATCCATACACTGAAAACACGTTCCCAATTATACTCTTCAGAAACGCTGTTAGTATGGAAAAACATCGTAATTACAGGGATAATAAAGACGAGAAGCCATAAAAGAAAATGCGCTACATTCTCTTTATATTCCTGTGTTGCCTTTTTCCGTAATAGATTCATTATGTGTTGAACTTAAAAGATAGACGCTCATATCTAAAGATAAGACATCTGCGCAAAGATACAAAAATATTCTTTCTTCACGCAAATCTCTGCATAGAATAATCGTTTTGGGCGGTATAATACTATAAAAACAAATGTTTGGATAGGCTATTGCAACTAAACAAAACCAATAATACCGCTAGTAACGCTGAGGAGAATAGCTTCAATAAGGAATTTAGACCTTTCTTATACAGGGTTGTATAACGATTGAAATTAGCTCGTTGATAACCGATGTTAGCTTCAGCACTACGTAGATCAGCCTGCGCTTTAAGTATGTTATCCTGTGCACTTGCTACGTTAGCTTTTGCACTCGCAAGGGCTGCTTTAGTCGAATTGAGTTGGTTAAGAAGGTTGGTTTTATCAAATTCAGCAATCACTTGCCCCTTCTTTACGACAGAGTTGTAATCAACATAGAGATGATTAACGATACCGGAAACCTGAGTACCAACCGTTACTGTGGTTACAGCCTCTATAGTTCCAGTTGCAGTAACGCTATTTTGAATATTTGCCTTATCTACTACAGCAGTATCAAACGATATCTTTTGAGTTTCATCACCCCTTGTAAGGAAGAATGCGGCAATGGCAACGATTACTATTGCGCCTACTATAAACCATACTTTACTGATTTTCTTTTTCATATTTCTTATTATTGGGAGTTAAAGGACAATGTGTTTACAATTATTATTTGACCTGTCCATTCTCATAAAAGTTTAACATTTGAAGATTGTATAGCGTCATATACTTGCTCTGCAGCTCATTTTGTTGAGCTGTAATCAAGTTGTTCATACCTTCGCGAAGTTCCACGATGTTCTTCAATCCGAGGCGGAACTGTTCAGAAAGCATCTCATAATTAGTTTGCTGACTCTCTGTATTTACAACAGCAGACTTATACTTCGCTTGGTTAGTACTTGCCTGAATCCAATAGTTTTCTATTGTTGAATAAAGCTGAGTACGTTGGTTTTGTAAAGCGAGTTGATTGCTTTCTAAACTTATACGAGCTTTGTTTACAGCTGTCCGCGTCTGTCGTTGGTCCCAAATAGGTATGTTAATTGTTATTCCAACGCCTCCAGCAAGATTGTTTTTTAGCTGTGTTCCATACGCATTACTATTCATTGTTGTAACGTTTGATGATATTCCGCCACTCAATCCAATAGTTGGAAGGTATTGCGCTTTGGCTTGTTTGATACTTAATTCTCCTGCTTCTACGGTCAATTGCTTGCCCTTTATCTCTGGACGAGAGGTTAAAGCACGCTCATAAACAGTCTGTAATCCAGGAATCTCAGCTAACGCATCGCCGTTCAAGCTGTCTGGAATAGCAATCTCAAAGTCCTCATCTGTAATTTCCAATAGCTGTTTTAGCTGGCGAGTATAGTTGAGAAGGTTGCCTTGTTGTGCCACTACATTATACTCATCGTTAGCACGTTGAGCTGTCAATTGCGAAAGGTCAGCCTTGCTAAAAGTACCCACTTCCACCATAGTATTACCACGTTCTTCGTTTTCCTTGCTCCATTCCAAACTCTTCTCATTAACCTTTATGGCTTCAGCAGTGTACAGAATTTGAATGTAAATCTGTGTTATCTGCTCCTGAATAGAGTTGGCTGTGATGGCAGAATCGACAGTAGCTTGCTGTTCGGTAAGCTTGTTCTGTCTAATCTTCATTCGGTTTTGGTTTCCATTCCAAATAGTCCAATTGAAGTTAATAGCATACATACCATTGTAAGACAATTTGTCTACGCTGCTTGTTACATAGCCATTGGTAACCGTTGCACGTCCCGTTTGTGGGAAAGGAGTATACGACAGGTTTTGTGAAGTAGAAGCGTTAACCAAAGGAAACAACTCCGCCTGCGACTGAAGTACACTTTCGTGCGCTGATGCCTTTGTAAGAACATTTTGTCGAAGAGTAACATTATGCTTTAAAGCATAGTCGAGACACTCTTGAAGTGTCCATTTGCGAGCCTCTGCTTGTGTCGCTAATAGCAGACAAAAGCTCATGATCAAAACAAATAAAATCTTTACTTTGCTCATCTTAAATCTTTTTACCGATACAACGGTAATAAAACAAAAGCAAACTAACGCTTTTATAAATAATTTTTAAAAATAAAACGATTAAATTATTCTTTTTGTTAAAGTTATGCCCTTTAAATATCTATTTGTCTATTGGGATATTAGTAGTTGTTATGCAATTGCGTTTTTATATGTATCAATAGAAAAGGTAAACATCAACGAATAGTAATATTATCATTACTTGGGAAGCATATAAAGAGGTGATATTTTTTGCCAGTTGATTTTACCTTCGAATGGCTTTCGTTTTGTAAATATTTTATCAGTAAAAAGCGAAAGAAATTGTTTTGCGTTGTAATAGTGCCTGTTTTGCAATGCAAAAGAGGCCCTTTTGCCGTGCAAAACAGGCTCTTTTGCGAGGTAAAAGAGCCTATATTGTAAAGCTTTGATAATAAGAAAGTTGTGTGATAGATATTCTTATGAAAAATAATTACAATATAAACGCATTGCTTTTATTCTTAAATGGCGAGTTTAGACATATTGTGTTAGATAGTGTTTTTGTTGCTTTCATGTGGCGGTAGTACAACTTTCAAGTTTTAATAATTTAATAGGATAAATTATAAAAACATGATGCTGTAAAGTCATAATAATGGGGGTGAAAATAAAAAAGATGAGTAGTTTAGAAGAAAAAGAGTATAAATAATTTGGTCTTTAGCGAAAGTTAGCGTATCTTTGCAACCGCTTATGCGCTTGTGGCGGAATTGGTAGACGCGCCAGACTTAGGATCTGGTGATTTCCATCGTGCAGGTTCGATTCCTGTCAAGCGCACTTTCCTTTTGTTAAAGGCGTTGTTTTACTATTAAGAGGATAACTCCACTAATCACACTTGCTTTATAAGGATTATGACTTACTTGAACAAAAGCTTACTGACATTGGCAGTATTGCTATTTAGCAGTCCAATGCTTGTGTCGTCCTATGCACAGCATTCTGCACTTTATTATAACAAAGTAGACAGCTTAAAGTTTGGTGACCGCATCAATTTGCGTACAAATGCCATTGATTGGGTAACGTTAACTCCTAATTTCGGCATAGAATATACGTTGGGAAACAAAAGCTGGAACAAATGGACTCTCGGTATTTCAGGAAAGATTAACTGGAGTACACAAACTAAAGACCTTACTTATAATGTATACGATATTTACGCTGGTAAAGTAGAATTGCGTAAATATTGGCACGGAAAGAACCCACGTCGTGTGTTCTATTGGGGCGTATATGGTGGCGCAAATAACTTCAATATAAAGTTTTCTGAGATTGGAAAGAAGGGTAATGCCTTTTCTGGAGGACTCATGGTAGGCACTATTGCACAGCTATATGGCTACCAAAATGGTGCAAGTCTTGACCTTGATCTCGGTATTAATGCTGGTGTGGTATTAGCAAAGTACGATGAATATCGCCGTGATGTTGTTAACAATCAGCACGTTTACACTACTGTGATGCCGCAAAGTGGTTACAAGCTAACATTCGACCCATTGGTCTATGCTACTTCAACTGATATTATAAAGGTGGGACTGACCTATCATTTTGGTACAAGAGTGGCAAATCGATACAAGAAACGCGAAGTGGTGGACGAGAAATATCGTATAGAATTAGCGAACAAAGCTTATGCGAAAGATACATTACGCATAACAAAAGAAGAAAAGAAGAAGGCTAAACATATAGAAAAGGCACGCAATAAGCGACTGAAAGAATACGAAAAAGCCAAGAAATATGCAGCTAAAGCTGAAGAAAAGGTAGCAAGAGAAGCTGATAAAAAGAAGAAAGGAACAGGAAAATGAAAAGGTTATTCATAGCTTTCTTAAGTGTATTGGCTGTAATAACAGCACATAGTCAGGCCATATCTGTTAATACTGACGTGGCAATGTTGGCGCTACAGACATATAATATAGGTGCAGAAATGACAATAGGTAATCGTTCTACATTGGGATTGAGTGTGTTTACCAACAATAAACCCTATTGGCACACGGATATGAAGATGATTGGTGTGCAACCAGAATATCGCTACTACTTCGGTGGACGCCCCATGTACCATCATTTTATAGGTGTGAATGTATTGGCTGTCGACTACGATGTGAAATGGAAAAACACACGCTACGATGGTTTTGCAGTAGGTGCTGGTCTTACATTTGGTTATGTTGTGTCGCTTTCCGACCATTGGACGATTGATGCGCATGCAGGTGTTGGAATGGTAGTCTTCCATCAAACGAAGACAACCGACGGACTCCCTAATTTGCAAACAACCTCAGGAGGAAAGACGCAAGATGGATATACAGGTTACGAAATATTGCCAACTAAGGTTGGAATCACGCTTTCCTACATATTAAGATAAAGAAATAAGATAAAAGAAATAAGATGAAGTTGAGCAGAAATCGTTACCTTGTTATTCTGTTTCTACTACTCACTTATGTGAGTATAGGCCGTGCACAGGTGTTACACATAACTGGTAACGTTTATAAAAACATGAAATCGTTCGACGGAGGGAAGGCGAATAAAGTGCCACTCTCCGTTCCTGTCTATATTTTTGATAATCGAGATGAGGCCAATAGGCAAGCTGCTACATATAGAAGCAAGAGTAAAGGATTCAGTCAAGAGGTTACAATAAAGAGCAATGCAACCGTGACACCAGACTATGATGGACACTTCGAGGCTGATATCTCGGCCAAAGGAGCACTCATGGTAATAAATGAAGGGGAGGTAAAGGTCGTTAATATAGGCTCAAATCTACAATATGACATTGTTTTTACTGATGGATCTAAGACTCTTTTACTTGCAAATACAACTGTACTTGGTAAGCGTTTAGGAGCCAACGTCGTGGAAATGAAACCTATAGACGATGGTCCGAACTTGCATTGGGACGTAACTGTGAAGTTACCAGAGTGGTACACAAAGGACCATTCACGTCTTATTTTCCAGCCAATGGTTATAAATTGTGAAGAGGAAGATACCATTCAGTATCTTGAACCATTGGTGTTTGAGGGGAAAAAGTATCATAAGAATCAAATCAGAAGAAAGAGTTTTGACTATAAACGAAACGATTCGTTGAGCAATTACTTTATCGAAGACCAACCAACAACGAAAGACGAGTTTACCTTTCGTTGGGAAGTAACGTATCCAAAGCCTAATCCTAACAAAAGCTACAAATGGGGTTCTGTGTTAAGATTAGAGGATTATACACACGTTTACTTTGAAGATAGGTCGAAAAACGGAACTTGTAACACACGCAAACCTTGGAAACTGCTCGATGTTTCAATGGCAATGAAGCAGATAAAACTAACGCCTCAATATTACGAACAGGCCCGAGCACAGTTGCGAGAAGTGCCCCGCGATCTTCAACTTACATTTGTTGTGGGCAAAGACGAACTTACTTCTGATGAATCAAACCAGCAACATCTTGAACAACTTGTGAAGGAACTACGTTCTTATGGCCGTGCTTTGATGAACTTTACTGTACAGGGAACAGCATCGCCAGAAGGTAATGTTGCGACTAATACAAAGCTTGCTAACATGCGTGCAAGGAAAGCTTTGTCGATAATTGGAGGACAAATATCGAGTGCTGGACTCGAAGTGAAAGAACCATTGGTTTACACTTGGTTCGATGTAGCGGACTCTTTGAAGGCTCGCAACTTAGAAACAGAGTCTAATACATTGCGTAACTACGCCTTTAACAATAATGCAAGTGGGTTGAGAGAAATGCAAACCTTGCCTGTTATACAGGAAATTCTACAGAATCAGCGCTTGATGCGTTGTACCTATACGTTAAGACAGAATAAAGTTCTTGATGCTCAAGAAGTGTTGTGGACCTATTATAATGATGCGGATTATCAAAAAGGAGGAAAGAATATTTTCTCAAATGGAGACTACTACAATCTTTTCACGCAAATAAAAGATTCAGTAGAATTACGGAAGCTGACCTATCGTGCGTGGAATGAGATTAAGTTACGTAAGACAATGCAGTTTAGTCCGTTTGCTGCTTATGTGGCAAATCGTGTTGCTTGTTATGCTATAGAGAGCGACTCTATCGACTTAAATATTCTCTCACCTTTTGTAGATATGAAGGCCGGACTAGAAGTTTCGCGTCCTATTTCTTTCGATAACGAATATCGTTACACTGTGAATAGAAGAGAGATAGTAGCTAATCAAGCTATCATGTACTTCAAGTCAATGAAGCTTGGAGAGGCTTATCACCTTGCAAGTAAGTTGCCTGATACAGACGAATATAAGGACATAAAGATGTTCACAGACTTGGAAACGCTATTCTTTAAGCAAGGAAAAACACCTGATGAAGACCGCCGTGCGAAGGAAGCATTAAGCTATGTGATGAGATCTAACGCTGAAAACTATGCTATATTGAGCTTTGAATTGGCTTCAGAATTAGGCAAAACATACGAAGAACTTGAACCGCTTATCGACTCTTTGCCCGACAATAGTGCAAAGAAGTGGTATATGAAAGGTGTAATAGCAGCAGGAAAACCTGATATGAGTGACGATGATTTTATGGAATTAACGGCAAAGTATGGTCCTGATGTTGCGTTAAGAATGACAGATAACACTACTCCTGCCTTTTTAGCGTACTTCCAACACAGCTTTGATATGAAGCCACAGTACAAAGGTTTCTATAATTCTGACGCTAATATTCCTGACGATGTAAGAAAGAGAAACCCTTATGAAGAAAAGAATATAGAGCAATACAGACAGAAATTCATAGATTTGATGATTGCCGCAGGTAAGATGAAAGCGCCTGAAAGCGCTGAAGAAGCTATTGAAAATAGTAACGAAGTGGACAGCAAAAGCAACGTTGAAACAACCAATTTACCAACAGAGGAGGTTAAGGAATGAAGAAGATAACGTCCCTAATCGTAGCTTTTTTTACGATAATAGCCCTACAAGCACAAACTCCAATAGGTCAACCCACTGATACTTTAGCAAGAGATTTGAGCGATTTGGAGAATAAAATGGCATCTGAAGGTATCACTATGAAAACTGATACAGCTTATTATGGTGTCCGAAAACAGTATAATTTCAATGCTTTAGACTATAGTCTTGATGGACGACACCGCTATCAAGGCGACCGATGGGTTAAGGGAAACTTTGGTAAACATACATTTTTGGATTTCGGAGCAGGGGCTGTTTTCTATCAACACAACAACGATTACCAGCTGACAACCCAAGCTGGCGTTCATATTAGATTAGGTAAAGAGCTAAGTCCAATGAGTACTTTCAGAGTTGGAGTGGGGGGAGAACTAGGTTATATAAGTAGTCAACCCAACGCAAACTGGACAATTCGCACAGATGTAGACTACCTTTTCAACTTCTCTAACTATCTTTTAGGTTATCGTCCTGACCGTCCTTTAAGTGTTTCTGGTATACTTGGAGTAGGTATTCAACATTCGAGTTTAACCAAATATGATGGCTCTGTTGTTTCAAATAAGATGAAAGAAAAGGCTACTGCCTATAATGTTCATACAGGATTACAGTTCAAATTCTTTGCAGGAACACAAGCAGCGCTTTCTATTGAACCTTATATAATGGCAGGAACAGAGGGTATGGATTTAGACAAAGCGACTAAATTTAATCACTTTAGCATAGGTTATGGAGTGAATTTGTCCTATATCTGGTACTTCTATAATAATATGTCGTCGCAAAATAATGCGGGTGACTTCAAGAAACGCTTTGCCGATGGTAAACGTTTGTTCCTTGAAGACCCTGCAAGACTGCGGTGGCGACGTCCTTGGTTCTTCGAATACATCTTAGGACCGACCTTATATCACAAAACAGATTTGAAGACAAGCGAAACTCTTGGCTATAGTATTAGCGCCAGTCTTGGTCAGTGGATGTCATCTGCCATCGGTGTAAGAGGAGGTGTAAATTTAACTAATGCACCATGGGTAAAGGGTAATCATACTACATCGTTGCTTGGAAAGGCTGGTCTTTTCTTTGATGCGATACTCAATCCTTTTGGATTTACACGCCATTACAATTGGGATAGTGCTGTAGGGTTAAATCTTTTTGGTGGTTACGAGATGGGTTTGCTGCAGTTAGTGCATGCTGATATTAGTGATAAAACAAGCGGAAAGTATGCTGGATACCGCTTGGGAGCACAGATTTGGGCAAAACTTACAAACGATTTGCGCCTTACTTTCGAACCAAGTTACATCTTATTAGAACACTACGACCGCTTTGACGGACGTATGAGATACGACCAAACTGACTTTAAGTTGGGTTTATCGGTGCAATTTAGAAATAAAATGCATCGAAATTATGACCAAAATCCTGCGAAAGACGACCTACCCGAAAGAGGCATCTTTATTGGAGGAGGTCTTGGATGGAACACTACTATCAACAAATGGCGCTACACTGACAAGTCGCGTGGACTGCTTTTGAACTTCAATGGCTTTGCTGGCTACAACTTTAACATGTACCACGGCGTTAAAATCATGGCAGATCACGTTTCAAATCCTATCTGGCAGACAAGCAGCGGTAGCGGTTTAGGTAAGTTTACCTATGAGAATACGTTTGTTTCTGTCGACTATCAGCTTAACGCTCTCAACGCTATGACAGGCTATCGCCCCGGTAGACGTTGGAGTGTGAACCTTTATGGTGGTCCTTCGATGGTACTAAGCAAATACGGAAAGAAGGTAGATGTAGGCGCAAACTTTGGTGGAATGCTTTTATACCGTGTGCTTCCTTATCTCTCTTTGTTTTATTCTCACACTATTTATTGGATGCCTAGCAGCCATTATGACTCTAAACAGATTTACACAACCCCTGGTGCGGTGTCTAATGTTCTAACACTTGGTGCGCAATACCACATAAATGGTTTCGTTAAAACCATCAAAAACCTTCCTTGGAAGAATGCTCCTTCACCAGGACAACATCGCTTCTTCCTTGATTATGGATATGGATATGCCAATTATCCTATGCTTCCAAGCAAGGGAAAAGATTCATGGGGCACTTCTATGCAACTCTCGTTGGGTTGGTGGGCTAACTCTTTCCTCGGTGCGCGCATAGGGTTGAATATGGCAAAAGGTGTAGATATGACAACTACACATACCGTAAATAGACAAACAGAAGATATTCACCATGCCATAGGTATGGGCTCAATAGCTGGAGATATACTCATTAACCCGTTAGGATTGAGTAAGAATTATAACTGGCGGTCGCTCGTTGGTGCTAACATTCTTGCGGGATATCAGAATGGTTGGCTCATTATGAACGATGCAGAACATACCATTAAGGGCTCAAGAATCACTGTTAGTGGCTTCCGTGTCGGTTTACAGCTATGGACACGCCTTAGTCGCGACCTCCGTTTGAATATTGAACCCATGTATTCCGCACTTGATATACACGATAATATCTATATAAACGGAGCAGGAAATGCTCTATATAGAACGAAAGAAGCAGGTACTTCTCCTTTAAAATTAGGCAATTCATTCTCTCTTCGTGTAGGTTTGACTATTCCGTTGAATCGTTTTGCACGCTATGAAGATGCTGATATGACCTCTTACGTATCTAAGGAACCAATGCGACTCTTTGGTGCAGTAGGTGGCGGATGGAATATTTTGCTTACCAAACATCGCTTTAGGGGTGATGGAGCAAAGGTTAATTTTACAGCCTTTGGAGGCTATAGACTAAACGAAGTATCAGCAGTTCGTCTTGGATTAGAGTATGTTATGGACGATGTTAAGTATGCTAGCATCGAAAATAGTAACGCTAAATTCTTCGAAGAGAAGCATAATATACTTTTCATTGCGGCCAATTATCAGGTTGACTTCCTATCTTACTTCCGTGGATACAACCCTTATCGCCCTTGGAACGTGGCTCTATATGCTGGTCCTGCGATCGGTATTCAAACGGGAAAAGAGCACAATAAAGATGGAGCTGTTAACTTAGGTATGACCGTTAGTCGCCAGATTTCGAAGAATTTCTCGGCATTCTACAATCACAACATCTATCTGATGGGCTTCTTAGGAAAGGAAAGTCTACTTCCAGGTACCAATCTTATGGGTAAAATTACAGCCTTAAACTGTATCAACTTTGGTTTGATGTATGATTTATAAGGTTGTTGAAACAATATAAGCAAGAGCGAATGTCTTAATGATATTCGCTCTTTTTGTTTTAAGTGTTGGTATTTTTAAGGAGGCATACTCCTGTATCTGAAAATACAAATAGATACAGCAAATAGTTTAAATAGTTGTAAAGAATTTTGAAGAGTGTTTGTTATGTATAATTATCTTAATATCAATACTTTATAATACCCATTGTTTTGCATTACAAAACAGGCACTTTTGCACGATAAAACAGGTACTTTTGCTTTGCAAAACAACCGCTTTTGCAACATGAAACCGATATTATAGTTTTTGAATGATATTATTTTTACATAATAAGAATAATTTTATAGCTTTGGATAAAAGCCTTTTGTAGGTGATTTTATACACTCTATGGAATAATGAGAAAAGCCAAATAGCTTAGGAACTATTTGGCTTTTGCAATGTTGGGATACTCGGACTCGAACCAAGAATAACAGGACCAGAATCTGTTGTGTTACCATTACACCATATCCCAATATATGTTTGCATCTCTTTTTTTTAATGCGAGTGCAAAGATACTACTTTTTTAATGAAGAACAAAAATTATCCAAACTTTTTTTCAAAATCTTACTTTCTGTGAGTACGGAATAAGTTTTACAATTGCATTACATTTCTTAGGCTGATTTTGTCTTATCATTCTGTCAGTCTCAGTGTCAGGTAGTGAATGTCTATAAAGCATTCTTTATCTTTGCATTAAATTCGCAAAATAAAACAAATTTATTTTGTCCTTCAAGGCATTTGCTGTACCTTTGTACCTTAATAGAATAATGTATTTTTAATGAACACAGAAAAGAAATTTATTGAATCCATAGTAGAAGGAATACAGGAAAAGAAAGGACATGGCATAGTTATTGCAGATTTATCAGAGATTGATGGTACTATCTGCAAGTATTTCGTGATATGCCATGGCAATTCTCCACAGCAAGTAGAAGCCATTGCAGGGTCAGTAAGCGACTATATTCGCGAACACCACGGAGAAAAACCAATTAGTTGTGTTGGACTCGGCACCAATCAATGGGTAGCAATAGACTATGCTGATGTGCTTGTACATATCTTTATTCCAGAAACAAGAGAGTATTACGATCTTGAACATCTATGGGAAGATGCAGTATTAACGCAAATCGAAGACATAGACTAAGACTGTTGCCAGCGTAAAAACAGTTTTAATTATCTTATTTAAATGAATTAAATGGACAATCAAAATCCAAACGACAAGCCAAAAATGCCTAAGTTCAATATGAACTGGCTGTATGTTATGGTACTTATTATTGTTGTGCTGTTCTTCTCAACAAAGGGTATGGACAGTATCTTTCCTGCGGGTGAAGGAGCAACAAAGGATTATACCACATTTGTAAACTACATAAATAAAGGCTATGCCACACGTGTTGTCATCAACAAAAAGGAAAGTACACTTCGTATGTATGTAAGTCCTGATCACGTGAGAGATATATTTAAGAAAGGTGTAGATCAGGTTGGTAAATCGCCATATATTACTGTAGAGATTGGTTCTATAGATAATCTTGAAACCTTTTTGAATGCTGCTATTAAGCAAAAGAAGATTTCTGGTTATAGTTATGAGAACAAGGATGAACATGGTTTTACCGATTTTATTATTGGATTGGTGCCTTGGATTCTTATAATAGGCTTCTGGTTTTTCATCATGAAACGTATGAATGGTGGTGCTGGAAACGGAGGTGGTGTATTTAATGTAGGCAAATCGAAAGCTAAAATATACGAGAAAGGTGGCGAAATAGGCGTTACCTTTAAGGATGTGGCTGGCCAAGAAGGTGCAAAACAGGAGGTACAAGAAATTGTAGACTTCTTGAAAAACCCACAGAAGTATACCGATTTGGGTGGTAAAATACCAAAGGGAGCATTGCTTGTAGGCCCTCCTGGAACAGGTAAGACCTTGTTGGCAAAGGCAGTAGCAGGTGAAGCAGGAGCTCCTTTCTTCTCTATGAGTGGTTCTGATTTTGTTGAAATGTTCGTGGGTGTGGGTGCAAGTCGTGTTCGCGATGCGTTCCGACAAGCTAAAGAGAAGGCTCCTTCTATTATATTTATTGATGAAATAGATGCTGTTGGCCGTGCTCGTTCGAAGAATCCATCTATGGGTGGCAATGACGAACGGGAGAATACGTTGAATGCATTGCTCACAGAAATGGACGGATTCGGTACAAATAGTGGCGTTATCGTATTGGCAGCTACCAACCGTGTAGACATGTTGGATAAAGCATTGCTCCGTGCAGGACGCTTTGATCGACAAATTCACGTTGATTTACCGGACTTACCAGAGCGCAAAGCAATCTTCCAAGTACATTTACGACCATTGAAATTGGAGAAGAACCTCGATATTGACCTTCTTGCAAGGCAGACTCCAGGCTTCTCAGGCGCCGATATTGCTAATGTATGTAACGAAGCTGCGTTGATAGCTGCACGCCATAATAAAGTAGCAGTAGGCAGACAGGACTTCTTAGATGCGGTAGACCGAATCATTGGAGGCTTGGAGAAGAAAACAAAGATACTCACAACAAGTGAAAAACGCACCATAGCGCTTCACGAAGCTGGGCATGCTACCATCAGTTGGTTCTGTGAACATGCTAATCCACTCATTAAAGTGAGCATTGTACCTCGTGGTCAAGCACTTGGTGCAGCATGGTATTTACCAGAAGAAAGACCAATTACAACTAAAGAACAAATGCTTGACGAAATGTGTTCGCTTCTTGGTGGACGTGCAGCAGAGGAACTCTTTACAGGTCATATCTCAACGGGAGCAATGAATGACCTTGAGCGTGCTACAAAAAGTGCATTTGGAATGATAGCCTATGCTGGTATGAGTGATAAGCTACCTAATATCTGCTACTATAATAATGATCCTGGTTTCCAAAAGCCATACTCAGAAACAACAGGCAAAGTAATTGATGAAGAAGTTCTGAAAATGGTGAACGAGCAATACGATCGTGCGAAAGCAATATTAACTGAGCATAGTGAAGGTCATGCCAAATTGGCACAGCTGCTTATAGAACGAGAAGTTATTATGGCAGAGGATGTAGAAGAAATATTTGGAAAACGTCCTTGGGTGAGTCGCACAATAGAATTGATGGAAGCAGAAGAGAATGCAAAGTTATCGCTTGATGCAATGCCTGATAGCGTGAAACAGGCACAGGCAGAACACGAAGCAGCCATTAAACAAGCGGAAGCTGGTAATGATGCAAAGACCGAATCTGCAGAGGAGAATATTGAAACTAAAGAATAAACGAAAGAACGCAATGACAGATAAACAGAAGAACCTAATTACGCGCGCCCTTACAGGCGTTGTCTTTGTGGCTGTTATGGTTGCAGGATTTACAGCACCGCAATATATGATAGTGCTTTTTGCTATCATTACTGGTTTAACTTTATGGGAATACACAGGACTGGTATCGCAGATTGAAGGTGTCAGCGTAAATCGGTTTATATCTGTTGTGGCTGGTGTTTATTTCTTCATAGCAATGGCTGGATTGCGAGTAGGATATGTAAAGGACTTCAGTGTATTTGTTCCTTACATCTTTACAATCGTTATTCTTATTATTGCTGAGCTGTATTTAAAGAACGAGAATCCTATTAACAACTGGGCGTATACCATGTTGGGGCAGATGTATATAGCATTGCCTTTCTCTATGATAAATGTATTGGCATTTCAGCATGATAATAATGGCAATGTAATGGCTGATATGCTTTTGCCTTTAAGCATCTTTATCTTTTTGTGGACAAATGATACAGGCGCTTATTGCTCGGGTTCACTTTTTGGTAAACACAAGCTTTTTCCACGTATTAGTCCAGCGAAGAGTTGGGAAGGAAGTATTGGTGGCGGTGTTTTTGTTATTGCAGTTGCAGTGTTGATAGGTTATCTTACAGAAAATCCAGAAGCACCAAATTCGTTAACTATTCCTCAATGGGCAGGACTTGGCATTGTTGTGGCTGTATTTGGTACATGGGGCGACCTTGTAGAAAGTTTGTTTAAGCGTACAATAGGTATAAAAGATAGTGGAAACATACTTCCTGGACATGGTGGAATGCTCGACCGTTTCGATTCTGCGCTTATGGCTATTCCTGCAGCAGTAATCTATCTTTATGTGCTTACAATGCTTTAAAGATAATTCGTAAGTATAGAAATTACAAAAAATAGGAGAGGCAAATCAACAATTATAAGTTGATTTGCCTCTCTTCAATTATTATGTTATTAAAAAATAGGCGTAATGGACATTTGGTAGGCTGAAAGCTCACGGAACGCTTTTATTTACTA
>NZ_JABZSJ010000038.1:0-24379 GCF_015262605.1 Prevotella aurantiaca
AGACAAGGTAAAGGAAGAATAAAAAGAGGATGTATCAATTTTGACACACCCTCTTGTAGTGTAAGTTTAATGATAACTGAATTAGAAGTAAGTTATCACTTTACGAAAACCTTCTTGGTAGTTCCATTAGAAGACTTAACGATGTTCAGACCTTTCTGTAAGTGCTGGAGTCTGTAACCATTGACAGAGTAATACTTCTCAGTGGCATTGTCGTTAATGGTGGCATTCTCAATACCAGCATAAACAACTTCGGTGGTCATAGGGGCGCTTTCATACTTCTTACCATCTTCCTCATATACCATTACAATTGAAATCTTCTTTATAGAAGAGTCGTAGAAGTGTAAAATACGTTGATCGTCAGCCATCTTAATGTCTTCATTCTTCTTGTCTTGATAGTTGAAAGGAATATTAATCATATTTTTATCAATGTAAAAGTATTGTGCCTTTTTAAATTCAAAAGGTTCTGTACTATTGTCAATGTAGACATTATAGTACATCTTGTCAGGGTTGAGGTAGTTGCCGTCAACGTCTGTGTTCTTCACATAGAAAGCCAATGTTATGGTAGTCAAAGAGTAATCGTAGCTTTCAGAAGCAGAGCAATAGTGTAACTTTGGAGTTTCTGGCTTTGCAGCTTTCTGTTGGTATGGAGTCATGACCAAGTTTTCTAGATTTTCAAGATCTTCCGATGGAATATTCTTTGCGCTACTCTTACCCATTATAACCTTGAATATTTTGTCGTTGGTAAGTGCGCCTGTTGTACCATTGATGTCAAATTCGAGTTTTTCAGAAATGGTTGTTGCATCACTGTAGGTTGCTGCGAAAGCGTGATATTCTGAAGGGTCGCTTGAATACTTCAAGAAGTCTTCTTTAACAGCTTTACCAAGATATTGGTTTGTTAGCATTATTGCTTTATTGCCGTTTTTGGTAACCTTAATCCAAATGTCGGCAAGTTTCTTACTTTTTGAAATACCTTTGAAGTATATGTCGTTGCCATCTACTGCAGCTTCAATGATTCGAGGAGATGTTTCATCTTTGCAGGTAAGCATGTACTGTTTCTTGGTAGCTGAAGATGGAGGTGTAACAAGCTTATCGCTGAGAGGCTGGATTGTAACAGCCCAATCACCATAACGACTTTCCCACATATTCTTATTATCTACCATTCCTAATATTTCATCCTTAGAACCAGAACCTAACATTGTAAGTGTAGAACCGTCCCAAGTGTACTCCATATAGTTCTTGCTTGTTGCAACAACTTCGTACTTGTTGTTGTCTTTGATAGACATACGGTTAAGCGTGAATATGCGCTCTGAACTGCCTGAATCTTCATCATCGTCTCCGTTGTTATCTTTATAAATTACCTGAGGTAGGCTTGCTTTATATTTTCCATTGCTAACCTTGTCTAATTTCAGCCAAGATTTACTGTTAAGTCCTGAAAGAGGATTGTAAACGTAAAGGCATCCATCTTCACCTTCCACAATTTTAGAAACCAAACCTTCGTATCTACCGAGATCTGTGCCAGTCCACCCTTTCTTTACCCAAGAGTCGCTACTGCGGTACATATTATCAATTAACTTTCCTTTTGGTGTTTCTAATATCTGTGCTGAAGCTGTTAGACTCAGTGCTAATGCGCAGATTGATAATAAAGTTTTTTTCATAATTCAATATTTTAGATTAGATAATTAATTATTTATTCACATGTCTTTTAGAAATCATATCCGATTCCAATAGTAAAATAGCTACTTCCCGCATCAGAAGTTTTTAGCATATAGCCTCCGTTAAGACGTAGTCCTTGGTATTTAACGCCTGCACCTATAGTAAAGTGGCTGAGGTTGTGATCACCATATTCGTAGCCAACTCTTACTGCCACCATATTATTATAGGTGTATTCAAGACCGCTGCCAACCATAAACACTTTAGATTCTGACGGCTGAAAGAAATAGCGTGTAGATAATGCAGCACTAACTTGGTGTTTATCTGCCATATCAACTAATAATACTCCACCTATAGCAACATGTGTTGGCATTGGAACCTTATAACCATTGCCATAATCAAGGTTAGGTCCTAATGCCTCTACTTTAGCATCTGCTATGAATTTTGCTTGTTTGTTTGCTATTGATATATCGTTTTTCTGATAAGAAGCTCCTATAGTAAATGCACCACCATTGGCATTTTTAGAGAGGTGGCTAAAAACGACACTTCCTGTAGCGTAGGCAGAAAAGCTTTTATTTATCATATAAGCATAGCCAAAGTCTATGGTCCAGTCATAGGGCTTGTACTCTTTTGTGGGTTCACCAAGCATATTAGCTCCTTTAAACTTGAGTCCACCTGCATAACGAAAACCTGCAAATACTGCGTGTCGCTTAGCAAACTTATATCCTATTGTAGCAGTGTATAGCCCGAATGTCCCTTCAATATTTTCTTCCTTTTCATATATGGAAGCAGAAACATCTGCTGTAAACTTCTTATCCATACCGAAGAATGCAGAAGGATTATTGTATATGTACATTCCCTCGGCAGCAACCGAAGAATTTCCCATACTAGCTGCTCGCGCGTCTGTATTTGCACTTAATATTGCGAGGGTCTGCCCTTGGGCATTAGCTTGCGTAACACCAAAAAGTGCTACGCAAGCGATTATAATGATGTGTTTTGACTTCATACTCGTTGTAATTATCGTTTAATAAACATTTGAGTGTAATTACCCTTATTTGTGTGTATGGTAAGTTTGTAAGTTCCAGAATGCAGTTTGGCGAGATCAAGCGTAGCTACATTGTTTTTATTTGGGGTTACAGTAACCTTCATTACTTGCTCTCCTACAGTAGAACTGATTACAAACTCTGCCTGTTTTACTTCTGGGTTGAGCAAAGTATTGATATCTTTCTTTACAGGAATTGGATAAACTGCATAAACAGGAGCAGACTTTTTCTCAACGACACGAATTTGGAAAGAACCTTCAGAAGAGGTTTGGTGTCCATCTGAAGCAAGAATGTTAATGCGGGTTATACCCTTTGCCAAGGGCTTTAGCTGAAGAATATCGTTGCTGACTTCCGCTGTGGCAATGCTGCCATTTGAAACATTTGCTTTGTAAGAAAGTTGATTGCTACCACTGTTGGTGTAATGTCCCTTCAAAGGAATATTTACAGAACCTTCATCTAATCCTATGATATAGTTGTCGAATTGATTTTCCAACTTTGGAGGCATGTACTTGAAAATTTTAAATGTAAAGCTCTTCTCTGATTTAGCTCCTAAGTCATCTGAGAAAACAAATGTACATGTGTGACTGCCTGCTTCAAGAACAGGAACAATGGTAACGGTTACAGTAGATTTATTAACAGTGTACGATACGCCTTTGGTTTCGCCAGTAGTCCTTAAATCCCATTCGTGGCCATCGGGATCAGAAACTTTGAAACTGAAAACCTTTCGATCATTGTTGTTTAACTCAATAACAGCTTCTGGGAAATCAGTAGTTTCTGGAGCATGGTTAAGTTTAGTAGTACATTTCTGAATAACAGGTTCTGATAAGTTGCCCCAACGGTCTACTGCTACTACAGCAATGCTATACATCTTGTTGTCTTTAAGATTGTCAAAAGTAAATTTAAGCGTTTCGCCTAAATTGTGTCCAACTCCATTTATCTCCTGATAGTTCATGTCTTTGAGATTATCGGCAGTGATTTCATTAGGACTGATATATAATCTGTAGAATGCTGCAGTCTTATCCTCGTCTTTTGCAATACTCCATTCAGCGGTAATATCTATAAAGTCTGGTTTAAGAGTTAATGTACCAACTCTATCTGGAGCAATCTTTGAGTCAGATTCGAAAGCGGCTTCTGCATCAATATATCCTTTACCTAATTTTCCTTTATATATAGGGTTTATTTCGTCAATGTTGAAAGGTCTATATGCAGTAATTAAACGTGCCTTTAGTTCTTCATTTGTAAAACCTTGCTTTCCAAAGTACGAAGCAATAAGTCCTGCAATACCTGAAACGTGTGGACAAGCCATTGATGTTCCTTGAAGATATCCATATCCAGAAGCTGCTTTAACTTTTGGTAAAGTACTTAATACTCCTCCTTCATTACCAAAATTTTCTTGGTCTCCACCTGGTGCCGTTATGGTAACCCAATTAGCATAGTTACTATAACTTGCCTTAGTGAAGTCCCAAGCCATTGCCGATACAGAAATCGTTGGTGCGTAAGAAGCTGGATAAGCAGTAAACTCTTTATTCTCGTTGCCCGCAGCAAATATTACAACACCACCCTTCATAGGCGAGTCAGCCCGTTGTTGACCTGTAGCATCGCAACCTGCCATCTTAATAAAATAATCGATAGATTCTTTTAGTAATCTTGGCATTACAGTAACATTGGCGGCTGATGTATATCCCCATGAATTCTGACAGATGATAGCTCCATTATCTGCTGCATATTTAATGGCTGCTGCTGCTTCACCTTGTTCATTCTTCTTTCTGAAGATTTGGCAACTCATCAGACGCACACCAGTGCCTTCAGTACCATCACCACCAGCTACACCAGCTACACCTTTTCCATTATTATTGCGTGCAGCAATAGTACCAGCAACGTGCGTGCCGTGACCATCGTCATCAGGTTCTATTTTGCCCCCAATAACATCATCTGCAGTTACGAAGTTGTAACCATAAATGTCGTCAACAAATCCATTGCCATCATCATCAACATTTGGTTGACCATTCTTTTCCTTTTCATTGATATAAAGGTTATCCACTAAATCTTCATGGGTAATATCAATTCCGCCATCTACAACGGCGATAATAACATTGCTTTTGCCAGTTGTATATTTTTCCCATACAGGTTTAACATTACAGTCTGCTCCTTTTTTTGCGTGTGCACTTACCGAGCCATCATTATAATAATGCCATTGCTTAGATAGATATGGGTCGTTAAATATGCCTGAAGCAGTTTGCATACCTGTATTCGCATTAGAACTTGAATAGGGCTTTGCAGTAACTTCTGGACGTTTCATAGGTAGAACACGTTCTGCATATTCTATTCCATTTACTTTGTTAAACTGCTGTAATACGGCAGCCACATCCTTGCTATCATCAAAATAGATGGTATACCAGCGGTCAAGGCCTTCTGCAATTGTTCGTGCTTCATAAATTCCAGCAGGTTTGAACACTCTTTCCATTTTATAGGCTCCAGAGAATTTCATTGCTGAAGCCATAGCTGAAGGTACATTTTGCATTTCAACGTTTCCGTTAGGAGTACTAGGTATAACTCGGTTAGTACCTTTCTCTAACTTTACATTAATGCAACCCTTTACTGCAAAAATATTCTTATCTATGTTAACATAGCGTGTATCAGAATTGGCTGTATCCAAATCCAAGTTATCTTGACATGATGTTGTGAGCATCATACCTGAGATAGCACACGCACATAAATATATGATAGATTTTTTCATTATTATTCCTTTCAATATTATTTCCTTGGATTATTCTTCTTAAGTATATTTGCAACCTTTGTCATCATCTCTCGCTTACTTCCACTTGTGAAAACAGTTGGTTTATAAAGTATGCTGATTTGCATTACAGGTTGTCCATCATTAACATCGGCATACTTTTCACCAGAAATAGCCAATGTTAGATAATCAGAGCGGCGTGCATAGACATGGAATTTGCCAGTATAGCCAACAAACTCAAAGTTATTTGAAGTAAGCAACTTATCAAATTCACGAGTTACAAACCATTCTCTTCCATGTTGCCATAAACCCAAGTTAGGTTGACTGAAACTCAAGCTATACTGCTCAACACTTCCTACCATTTCTTGTGGAGCAGGATAATCTCCTCCACGAGTATAGAAGAAGTAAGTACGAGCAACTAAAGTTGGATCAGTTGTCTTATAGGCAATAGCTTCAATTTCTCTATTCTTAGAAACTTGTCGATTTACCTCACTACTATTCTGACTATTTTCATATTCCTCAACTTCACTGATTTTTTTATCAGCTTTATTTAATAGATGAAGTGGTCCTAACTGAAGTTCTTTGAATGTTTCGTATTCTTTGTCTTGAATGTGCATCTGATAGAAGAACAATACAACACTATTATTCTCTTCCAAAATATCTACGTCCATTGTTATAAGTTCTTTTTCATTGACGTAGTGGTTAGGATCTTTTGTATCTCTAACATAACCATTAGCTTTGACAAAATCTTGGAAAGCTTCAGTTTTTACAGCTTCAACACCTTCTCTGGTCAATGAACGTGTGAAAATACGGGTAGGCATAAAGTATTGTGTGTCGTGAACATAGAATACTTCTTTGAATAAGGGAGATGATGTCTTGAAAATATAACTTTCTTCATATACTCCCATTGCCATGTCTGGAGCACCATATTCTGACAGTAAACTTCCACGTCGATATTCAAAGTCCATCATTTTATGAAGACTGAAAGGCGCGCCTGGGTTACATGCCAAAATAAATGTAGAGACACCTGGTTGCTTTACGACAACATCTCTGCTCTTTCCAGCGCTTGAAATAGTGATCTTTATACTTCTTTCTGTTGTGCTGTAATTTGTCTTAGAAATGAACTTCAAAGCATTTTTCTTTTTGATAATTTGTAACCAATCAGGTTTTTCGCTCTGAACCATTTCATACATACTACTTTCTAGATTGACATCTACCATTGTTGTCCCTCCTGCTTGTGGCAGGATAATTTCACCTTTGGCAATTTCCAACGAAAGGTCAGCAGCACTTTGGTTTACCATTATCTTTTCAACAGCTAAGCCACCATCTACAAGAATGTAACTGCTTCTTTCTGATCCGGTAGTATTGGCGTCAACTTTAACTACGAACTTGTTTCCGTTCTGTGTGATATGTATCCAATTTTTAGGAGTTGTCGCCACCCATTCTTTACAGTTCGTATTAACTGTAATGGATTTCTCACCAATTTGATTGGTAAACTTTATTTCCTTCTCAGAAACGGTCAGCTGCGGTTGTTCGAAATCAATACTCTCAGTGCAACCTGCTACCATTACTAATAGCAGACATATAGATGAGAGTCGCAGCAGTTTATATAAATTCATTATACGCATATCGAATAAAATTTAAATAAGGTATAACAGTTATTTAAAACTTCAACACTTTCTTTACTTTCATAAAGTTTTTGACCATATTCTCTTGAGCCTTTAACCCCTTGCTACCTGCACTGAATACAGTTTCGTCGTAGTTGTAAAGTAATGCGAGAACAGGAACATTATTATCTATTACGCATGTAACAGCAATGAGAAGATGATCGCGTTCACGAGCAAAGAAATGTGAGTTTTCTACAGAACGTAAGAAAGAGAATCCTTCTTCTCCAAGTTTCTTTTGGAGCTCTTTAGTAACAATCCATTTGTTTCCATATTTCCATAATCCAAGATTAGTATTTTTGAAGATAAGAGCGCCAATTTGTACGCTTCCAAGTTTTTCAGGAGTCTTTCCGTCCTTGTCAGTTGTATAGAACATATGGAGACGACTATAAGCCGAACTTGGATCTGTATTTTCTTTCAGCGTATATTGAAGCTGTGAAACCTCAGTTTTCTTATATTGGTTAAAAGAACGATCTTCTTCTTTGCTTCCTGCATGTTTTTCATATTGCTCAATTTCAGGTACCTTTACTGTTGCTATCTGCAAGAGTTCGAGCGGGTAATAAGGCATTTTTTCGAAGGTTTTGAACTCTCCAATTTGCTTGGTAATTGGCTTGAATGTAAGGTTTACACCTTGATTTCCTGGCTTCTCTGATATATAAACTTTTAAAGAAAGTAGTTCTTTTTCGTTTGTATATTCTCTTGCTGATTCAGAATTACTACGTACATAACCATTATCTGTGAGGAACTTCTCAAAAGCTTTATTCTTAACAGCTTCTACGGCATCAAGTCCATCACCAACAGCAACAATTTGAGATGGTGTAACACCATCAGGGCTACAATATTGTATTAATGTAAATACTGGTGAAGGAGTAATGAATGTGTACATTTCTTCAAGTCCAAAACCAGGCATCGCTGATTGATAATCGCGTAAGTAGCTGCCACGTCCAAATTCATATTCCATAATCTTGTGAACATCTTGTGGCATTCCTGGGTTGATAGGGACGATATAACGTTGTATACCCGACTGTGACACAATAATTTCACGAGTTTCATTGCCACTTTTTGCGTATAGTTTTACTTCACGCTTCTGATAGGTGTCGTTACGATCAGCAACCAATTTTATATCTTCATCATGTTTGTAAATTTTAAGCCAATCTACTTCTTCGCTGGTTGTAATTTCGTATACAGATGAATTGGTTGTTACATCAACGATCTTTTCTCCACCAATTTGAGGAAGATAAATAGCTGTTGGTGTGATGTCAAATACTACGTCAGCAGCACTTTGTCTAACTTCTATTTTTCCAGTAGCTCCATTAGCATTTACCAAAACGTATGTTGTACGTTCTGTACCTATTTTATTTTCAGTAACTTTTACTTTTAGAACGTTACCATCTTGAACCAAAGAAATCCAATCGCCTTCTTGAGGAGAAGAAGCAACCCAATTACTTTGGTTTGTTGTGATACTAATGTTTCTTTCTCCAATTCCTTTGTCGAAAGTTACATTGTTTTCAGAAAGAACTAATGTTGGCAACTCAAATTCATCTTCTTTTGCACATGAAAATAAGCAAAGAAGAACTCCAACTAAAAATAGTGGTAAGATTGTTTTTTTAAAATCCATACTCTTCAAGTTTTTTATTTGATTAAAACTAAAATTATACTCTAAAAGGAAGTACTTTTTGCTTCAATATATAATATGAAGCTGGAAATTAAATAACTATGTTTATTTTAAAATTAGTTTAGAGTTTGATCTCAAATATACTAATAAATGAGGGTAAAAATAAGTCTATTTGTCAAAATAAGACAATTGCTTAACCTTTGTTGTTTATTTTCTTTCCCGCCTTCTCTTATTTAAGAGTATTTTGTTTGTATTACTGATTATTTGTTATATCTACTTCGTTATATCTTTGCTTTTTGTTTGTTTATTTACATAAAATATACACAAAATTGTCTTCAGAATAGCTTTTGCGGGCAGAAAGATAATATCTATAGATGCGATTGTGAGGTGTAAAGCAAGATTAAATATTATTTTAATTTTCTTTTCCTACGCACTCAAATTTATAGTGAATAACAATAAAGCTGAATTAGCCTTTTCTGATTGTTAGTATAATGATTGTGTAATTGTCGTATTTGGCCACAAACTTATTCATTTTTAAGGGAAAAAGCAAGTTTTTATGAATATATTTAGTGTTAAAAAATAAAAGTCTGATTCCACCCAAGGAATCAGACTTTGTGCTATGTAATATTATTCAAAAACATTCAATACAATGTTCTTAGAAAATTGTAATTACATTTTAAAAATTTGTTATTATAATTTTGAAATTTGTTATTATAAATTTTGAATTTTATTATTATAAATTTTTAGTCTTCTTTTTAATATTAAACTCATATAGCGTAATACGTTGTAACTAAAGACCTTCTGGCAATTCTTTCTTTGGTGTTATGCCCAATGTTTTCATATTCTCGAGACGGCGAACAATATTTCCCTTTCCTTCGCTAAGTTGTGAATGAGCCTTTTCGTAATTGGCTTGAAGACGTTGAATATCTGTTCCAATTTTCAAGAATGTCTCACCAAACGAAACAAACTTATCGTAGAGGTCGTTAGATATACGTAGGATTTCTTCAACATTATTGTTCATACGATAGTTTTGCCACATCGTATGAGTAAGTTGTAAAGCCATCAAGAGGTTGCTCGGACTTAACAAAATAATATGTTTACGATAAGCGTACTGTAAAATAGATGGATCAGTTTTAATTGCCGCAGCATATCCGCTTTCATAAGGAATAAACATAAGCACATAACCAATGCAATTTGGCACAATCTTCTCGTAACTTTTATCAGAGAGCTCATCTACATGCTTCTTGATAGACTTAATATGTTCTTTTAATAATTGTTCCTGCTCTACGGTATCATTAGCATTTATAGCAGCTTGATAAGCTGTTAGTGAAACCTTCGCATCTATAACGGCATGTTCACCACCAGGTAAATCGATGACAGCATCAGGACGGAAAGTGTTTCCTTTTGCATCTTGGTAGCTACGTTGCAAAAAGAATTGCTCATTCTTCGTTAATCCGCAACTTTCCAAAGTAGTTTCTAATATCATTTCGCCCCAATCGCCTTGCATCTTTGTATCTCCTTTTAGTGCTTGAGTAAGCGATGCTGCATCGTTGCCAATTCGTTCAGTTTGTTGGCGTAACTCTCTTACAGCACGTTCGTTATCTTCACGAATGCTTTTTACAGTTGAGGTTTGAACCTCTTGCAATAGCTTTATAGTTTCTTCAAATGTCGTTTTAATCTCTGTTTTGTTGGTTGCTCCTTCTTTTGTTGCAGCCGTTACATTCTGATTGAATGCTTCTATGCGTTCGTGTAGCGGCTTCAGAAGTGTTTCTAACCGTTCTTTGTCTGTAGTATTTAAATGTTCCCTGCTCTCCGATAGCATTTGTGCTGCCATCGTACGCATTTCTTCCTGCATCAGTTTTTTATTGGTTTCAATTTGTTTCTGCATTTCGTTGAGCAGCTTTTGACTGTGTTCACGTTCTGCATTTATACTATCGGTAGCATTCTTTTGTGCTACTTCCAACTGACTTTTCGCAACGGCAAGGTCGGCAGATAGCTTCTGTGCGGTGGTAGCAACTTGGCTTCGTGTCCATAAATAAACAAGAAGCGCGCCTAGAAGTAAACCTAAGAAAAAATAAAGAAACTCCATTTTATATGTATTTAATCTTGAAAATAAACTCTTTTTACACGATTGCTAATTACCGTTAAGACCTCGTAAGGAATAGTTTCCAACGCATCGCTTAATACTGTAACAGGCAAATTGTCGCCAAAAATTTCAACACTGTCGCCCTCTTCGCAGTCTATTCCTGTTACATCAATCAATGCTACGTCCATACAAATGTTGCCAATGTAGTATGCTCGTTTGCCATTTACAAGGCAATAACAGTTGTGATTGCCCAGTTTGCGGTTTAATCCGTCGGCATATCCAATCGGAATAGCTGCTATAACACTGTCTTTATCAATTGCTCCACGGCGAGAATAACCTACTGTTTCACCTGCAGGCACATTCCGAAGCTGCAATATAGTCGTTTTAAGTGTCGAAACATTGTTCATAATAGCATTGGTGCGGGGATTGATTCCATAAAGGCCAAGACCTAAACGGCACATGTCCATTTGGCGTTCTGGGAAGTGTTCAATACCAGCAGAGTTGTCAATATGACGTAGAATGTGGTGTCCAAATGCTGTTTGCAACTTTTTGCTGCCTTCATCGAATAATGTAAACTGCTCAGCAGAGAAACTATCGAAGTCATTACTATCTGAACCAACAAAGTGAGAGAATACAGAACGTGGTATTAAAGCGTGCTGATGGTGCAGCTTTTCTATGAGTTTGTCTATATCGTTACGAGGATTAAAACCTAAACGATGCATTCCCGTATCGAGTTTAATATGGACAGGATACCCGGTGATGCCTTCTTTCTCAGCAGCTTTAATTAGTGCATCCAACAAGCGGAAACTATAAACCTCTGGTTCTAATTCGTAATCGAATAGGGTTTTAAACGAACTCATCTCTGGGTTCATTATCATTATGTTGCTTGTAATGCCGTTTCTGCGTAATATTACTCCCTCATCAGCTACTGCAACAGCAAGATAATCGACGCGATGGTCCTCCAGAGTTTTGGCTATCTCTACTGCTCCAGCTCCATAGGCATCAGCTTTTATCATACAAATAAGCTTTGTTTCGGGTTTTAAGAAAGAGCGATACCAGTTCAGATTATCAACTACGGCATTCAAATTCACCTCCAATACGGTTTCGTGCACCTTCTTTACTAATAATTCAGTGAGTTTATCGAAGCTAAAAGAGCGTGCTCCTTTGAGCAAGATAACTTCGTCGTGCAAGGATTTAAACACTTTGCTGCCGATGAAATCTGATATATTATCAAAGAAAAACTTTTTTTCCAATCCTTCGAAAGAATCTTGTTGTCGTCCAAGTGCAGTACCGATTCCGATGAATTTCTTAACACCACGTTTTTTTATCAGTGCTGCTACATCGGCATAAAGTTGCTGTTCGGTTTCGCCACTTTGATAGATGTCACTTAAAATAAGTGTACGCTCACGTCGTTTCTGGTCGGGACGGCGGTTCATAAAGTCAAGTGCAATATCAAGAGAATTGATATCAGAGTTGTATGAATCGTTAATAAGCGTGCAACCATGTTGCCCCTCTTTTACTTCAAGGCGCATAGCAACAGGTTCAAGTGTTGCCATACGTTGCTCTAATACTTCGGGAAGAATATCTAAATATAGGGCTAAAACAGCACAAGTAATGCAGTTGCTGACACTTGCCTCATCGATGAAAGGTAATGTAAAGCTGCCGTGTATTTTATTTTGCCATGTATAAACAACAGTTGATGTTGTATCGTTCTTTTCAATGCGGTTTATAAAAAAGGCTGCGGTAGTATCATTTTCTGACCATGCTAACAATTTTCCATCATAATGAGATTCTTGAATGCACTTAGCAGCAACGTTATCATCAAGCAGATAAACTAATGCTTGTGTGCCTTTGAAAAGCAATAGCTTTTCGTTACACTTCTCTTCCAATGACGAAAAATTCTCTTGATGGGCAGCGCCTAAACTCGTCAGCACACCAATTGTGGGCTGAATAATATCGTGTAGCGCCTGCATTTCTCCAACTTTACTAATACCTGCTTCGATTAAACCTATTTGAGAATTTTCGTTTAACAGCCAAACAGACAACGGAACTCCTATCTGAGAGTTGTAACTCTTGGGCGAACGTGTTACATTCATGTCAAAAGAAAGTAGCTGAGACAGCCATTCTTTCACCATAGTTTTACCGTTAGAGCCTGTAATACCTACGATAGGAATATTGAATTCCTTGCGATGGCATGTTGTAAGACGTTGAAGAGCAGTAAGCGTATTACTTACTTGCAAGAAATTTGCGTGTGAATAAAGTGTAGAAAAATCCTTTGGAACGCTCTCAACTACAAAGTTTCGTACGCCGCGACGATATAATTCGGGAATGTAATGATGCCCATTATTACGATCAGACCGTAGTGCAAAGAATAGAGTTTCCTCTGGAAAGCAGAGTGAACGGCTGTCTGTTAGTAAGAAACTAATTTTAGCAGTAGTATCACCATATCGTTCTGCATTTATGAATTGTGTTATTTTTTCTATCGAATAGCTCATTGTTGAAATATTAAAAAGAAGTTGGCAGGTAGTTATTATATTACAAAGCCTTCTGCTTTCTTCCATTTATAGACAGCAAAGATACTACAAAACAAAATTGTTGTATATCTCTGCCTTTCTTTTTTCTTTTTTTATCCTTATCGTTTCTGCTTAGCTGCACATTCTGGACATATTCCTTTCAACATAAAATTGACATTAGAGAGCTTGTAACCTTCTGGTAAATGTATCTCAGGAATATCTACTTCATGCAGACAAGTTGTATGTTGGCATTGCTCACAGTAGAAGTGGGCATGCATATCGCTGTCAGTTTCTTCATCATCGCTCATGCATAATTCATAGCGCACGATATCATTACCATCTTCCACTTGATGTACTACATGCTGATTACTGAAGACTATGAGTGTACGAAAGATACTTGATTTATCTATTGTTTGCAATTTTATTTCCAATTCCTTCATCGAAACAGGTCCATTATATCGCGAAATAGCCTCTGCTATCAGTATTCTGTTGGCAGTAGGCTTTACGTTGTGTTTGATAAGGTGTTCTAAAATCTGTTCTGAGTTCATTGGTCTTCTACTATTAAATTATCATATTTTTGCTTCAATAGTCTTGCTCGTTCTATTGTTCGCGCCATAAATTCTTTGTATTCGTTACCATCTGGATTGAAAGGATGGTGGGAGAGAGCTTCTTTCACAGGCTTCCAATCGCGCAGAAATTCTTTGGCGGAGGCAGAGAAATAAACATCGACAAGGCGTTCCCAAATATATTCCACAGCCTGCTCGTTGGGGTGCAACATATCGGATTTATAAAAACGATAGTCACGAAGTTCGTCGTTTACAATTTCATAGGCAGGGAAATAAGCCACGTTGCTGTCTGTATATTCAGCCATTACTTCGTGTACGGCTAAGAGTAGTGTAGCTTTAGAGAGTTGGCTCTCATGAAAACCATACTTAGCATAGCGTATTGGGCTGACTGTAAATATTATTTTCACATTGTGATTGCGTTCTCGTAACAAGTCTATAGCACGACTTAGATAGTTTTTACAATCAGCAATACTGAGTTCTTGCTCATCGAACAGTCGTTGTGGACGCTTGTTACAATTGTCTACAATATTTCTTGTTGCTTTCTCAATATAGACGTGATTGGTGCCCAAAGTAATGAAAGCGGTGTCGAAAATCTCACTTCTTCGTTCTATTGTGTGTAGGATTGAAGCAGGATTATACATTACCCCGAACGGATTTACAAGGGTACGGAATTTCCAATCAACGAACTTTGCGCCAATATTGTTAGCAAAACAGGAACCAACAAACAGCACTCGTTCGCATGGCGCTATCTCGAAGGGCGGCTTAGGCACATTGACTATTGTTCTGAATTCCATATTTACAAAGGTACTGCTTTTTGTTCGGAAGCACAAAAAGTTTATAAATGTTTTTCGGAATCTTATATACGAAAAGTTAATTTAAAATGTAATGGTTCGAGTTATTACATTTCTTATACTCATGAAAAAGTATTGTGTGGAGATGAAGTTTAACGGATGAAAGCTTTATGATAAGTCCTTATTTTTGTAAAGATAATACAAACGGAAAATAATATAATCGGTTTTACGATGCGAAAGTGTCTCTTTTGCAATACAAAACAATCTCTTTTATCGTGCAAAATAGGCTCTTTTGTATAGCAAAACAATGGGTGTTTTAAAGCATTGATAGCAAGTTTATTATGGGATATATTAATTACTGAAAAACATTTACATCTTTATAACGCTTTTCGTTTAGAATATTAAATGGGTATTGGAAAGGTGAGTTGTATCTAAAAAGGAGTTCCTTATCAGAATAGATGAGGCCTTATGATTGGCATACTTATTTAAAAAGCTTCACGATACTTGTTTTCGTCCTTGTCTTCAAGCATGGAAAGGTAGCTGTTATAGCGACTTTCAGCTATGAAGTGTTCTTCTACTGCTTTGAGAACAGCACACCCAGGTTCATGCGTATGGGTACAATTACTGAACCGACATTCTTCAGAGAACTTGAAAATCTCACGGAAGTAGCTTGTAAGTTCTTCTTTGTCAATATCGAAAGTACCAAAACCTTTAATTCCTGGCGTATCTATGATATAGCCTCCGTAAGGCAATTCCAGCATTTCACTGAATGTTGTGGTGTGCATTCCAGTGTTGTGCGAGTCAGAAATTCCAGCAGTACGAAGATTGGCATTTGGCAGTAAACCATTGATAATGGTAGATTTTCCGACTCCACTATTGCCGCTCAATAGTGTAACCTTGTCTTTTAGGAGCGGACGCAGCTGCTCTATACTCTTGTCTGTAGGCGCATCGTTGGTAGCTTGCAGCACTACACACTGGTATCCTATACCTTCATACAAGTGAATAACAGCTTCTTGGTATTGTCGTTCGTCGTCGTTTAGCAAGTCATATTTATTGAAAAGCAAAACAACGGGTACGCGATAGGCTTCAGCACTAGCAAGAAAGCGATCTATAAAGGTTGTTGATGTTTCTGGATAGTTTATTGTTACAACGAGAAAAGCCTGGTCAAGGTTGGCTGCTATGATATGGCTTTGTTTGGAAAGGTTGGGTGACTTACGGATAATGTAGTTCTTTCTGTCTTCAATCTCGGAAATAAAGGCTGTTCCTTCTTGGTTAATGATGAGGTGCACGTAGTCGCCCACTGCCACAGGATTGGTAGAGCGGATTCCTTTTAGGCGGAAATTGCCTTTTATTTTGCTTTCGATAGTTCGTCCATCTTCGGTCTTTACGGTGTACCAACTACCGGTGTTCTTTATTACTAAGCCACGCATCATTATACAACAAACCCTTTATTTGCCTATGATGGGGCAAATAAAGGGTAATGTTTTTATACTGTCATAATTTCTTTTTCTTTGTCAGCGAGAAGTGCATCAATTCTTTTTATGAACTTGTCGTGTATCTTCTGCAAGTCTTCTTCTGCATCCTTTTCCAAATCTTCAGACAATCCGTCTTTGATAGCCTTCTTCAGTTTGTCTTTAATATCAGAGCGGGCATTTCGCACTTCCACCTTTGTGCGTTCGCCAATTTTGTTGCTTTGCTTTACAAGGTCGCGACGGCGCTCTTCTGTTGGTTGTGGAAGATTGAGGCGAATGAGTTCTCCATTATTCTCAGGAGTAATGCCTACATCAGAGTCCATGATTGCTTTTTCGATATCTCGGATAGCCTTCTTGTCCCATGGCTTGATAGCAATGGTGCGAGGATCGGGTACTGATATGGTTGCAACTTGGTTGAGTGGCACCATCGATCCGTATGAACTAACTCGTATTCCATCGAGAATTGCTACGTTGGCACGTCCTGCGCGAATGCGTTGCAACTGCTCGTCGAGATACATAGCAGCCATTTCCATACGCTCTTCGGCTTCGTTTAATGTTTCTTTAACATCTATCATAAGTATGCGTATTAATTGTTTCTAAATACAAATTTAGGGATTTATTCGTAATTGCGCAAAGTTTATAGGCTTTTTTCTATTGGTTTGTATAGATTTTTGCAGCCATAATGCGCATAGCTTGTTCCAAGTATTGAGCGTCAATCTCGTCGAAAGCATTTAGCTGTGTACTGTCGATGTCGAGCACGCCAATCGCTTTGTCCTCCTTATTATATATAGGTACAACGATTTCAGAACGAGAAAGTGAGCTGCAAGCGATGTGTCCAGGAAACTTTTCTACGTCAGGTACAACGAGAGTACGGCGCTCTAAGAATGCGGTTCCACAAACTCCCTTTCCCACAGATATATTAAAACAGGCAGGAGTGCCTTGGAAAGGCCCCAATTGTAGGGTGTTTTCTTTATTAAGAAGATAAAAACCTGTCCAAAAGAAGGTTTCAAAAGTGTGATGAATGGCAGCTGAAACATTTGCTAAAACACCCACCTTATTGTCGGCTTCTCCTTCAATGAGGGAAGCAATCTGCTTCATCAAGAGTTCGTATGTTTCTTTTTTGTTCATTGATTCTTTACTTATTTAAGTGTTAACTGCTGCCATTTCGGCTTCCACTATATTGGTAAGTTCTACAAATTGTGGAATCGTTAGCTGCTCTGGGCGTTTTGTCATCACTTCCTGTTCGTAGAATCCTTCGCGCGGTTTCGCTTGGAACATTTGACGTAAGCTTACACGCAACATCTTGCGACGTTGGTTAAATACAGTTTTAACCAATCGTTTGAAAAGTTTTTCGTCGCAGTTGAGTTTGCTGACGTTATTGCGTGTCATTCTGATAACAGCACTCTTTACCTTTGGAGGTGGATTGAATACGTCTTCATTGACTGTAAACAAATATTCAACATCGTACCATGCTTGGATTAACACAGACAGAATTCCATAAGTTTTATTACCAGGCTGCGCTGCTATACGCAGGGCAACTTCGCGCTGTATCATACCTGTACAACATGGAATGAGGTCTTTATACTCAAGCATTTTGAAGAATATCTGTGACGAAATATCGTAAGGATAGTTGCCTGTAAGCACAAACTGTTTGCCATCGAAAATTTCTTCGAGGTGCATACGTAGGAAATCTTCGCCCAAGATATTCTCTTGTAGGGTAGGAAACTTCTCGTACAAGTATGCAACACTTTCGTTATCAATTTCCACAGCCTTTACCTCTCGAGGCTTTTCCACAAGGTATTGGGTAAGCACTCCCATGCCCGGACCTATTTCTAAAACAGGTATATCTGGACAAGCATCCACTGTGTCGGCAATGCGTTGCGCAATATTCAGGTCGGTTAAAAAGTGCTGTCCAAGGTTCTTTTTGGGCTTTACTAATTTCATAAATTATCTTTATTTGGCTACAAAGATAGAAAAATTATTTCGTATTTAAAAGCATTTATGTATCTTTGCTTTCAGAATGGGAACGAAGAAGTTGCTCTATAAAATCGTTAAAATTGTGCTACCTCTTATTTTGGGCGGTGGCATTCTTTATTGGATGTATCGTGGCTTCGACTTCGTACAGATGCGCAAGGTGGTGATGAATGAGATGGATTGGACGTGGATGTTGCTTTCTATGCCGTTCGGAATACTTGCACAAACCTTTCGCGGTTGGCGTTGGAAACAGGTTTTAGAGCCAATGGGAGAGCAAACACGCAGTTCTGTTTGCGTCAATTCCATCTTTCTTTCCTATGCTGTCAGTCTTGTGATACCGCGTATAGGCGAGTTCGCACGTTGTGGCGTGCTGAATCGTTACGATAAAGTGTCGTTCCCAAAAGCTTTAGGAACAGTAGTTACTGAACGTGCAGTAGACTCTTTTATCGTGTTATTGATAACTGTGCTAGCTATATTGTCTCAAATAAAAGTTTTTTCAAACTTCTTTTTTAAGACAGGAACCAGTGTAGACAATGTCTTTAATAAGTTTTCTGCGACAGGTTGGCTCGTTACAGGGATTTGCGCATTAGCTGTTATTATCTTGCTATACATTATTCGTCGTCAAATACCTATATATAAAAAGGTGAAAGGGGCCCTTACTGGAATCTGGCAAGGAGTTACCTCTGTGAAAAGTGTAAAGAATATGCCACTATTCATTTTTTATAGTATGGCTATTTGGGGAAGCTACTTTCTGCACTTCTATCTAACGTTCTACTGTTTTAACGAAACAAGTTCGTTGGGTGTAACTTGTGCTTTAGTATGCTTCGTTGTAGGTTCGATTGCAGTGATAGTTCCAACACCTAATGGAGCAGGACCATGGCACTTTGCAGTGAAAACAATGCTCATTCTCTATGGTGTGGTCGATGTAAGAGCACTCTACTTTGTGCTAATCGTGCATACATTGCAAACGCTATTAGTTATTTTACTTGGCATTTACGCTTGGATAGCCTTAGTATTTACACAGAAGGCTGAGCTTAAACCAATAACAATAAATAGAATGATTAAGCAGAGCTAAAAAGAATAGATTTAAAGAAAACATATACTAACCCTTTAAAATAAACAAAACTATGAGTGAAATTAGAAATCTCAATCCAGAACTACTTTGGCGTAACTTTGATGATTTGACACAGATACCACGTCCAACAGGACATATGGAAAAGGTGCAAGCATTTTTACTTGAATTCGCAAAGAAAGTAGGGGTTGAAGCATTTGTAGACCCTGCTGGTAATATCTTAATGCGTAAGTCTGCTACACCAGGATTCGAGAATCGAAAAGGAGTTATCCTACAAGCCCACATGGATATGGTACCACAGAAGAGTCCTGATAGCAACCATAACTTTGAAACTGACCCTATTGTAACTCATATTACAGATGGTTGGGTTTATGCAAATAATACAACGCTCGGTGCTGATAATGGTGCTGGTGTTGCTGCAATCATGGGGGTTATGGAAGATAAGACCTTGAAGCATGGACCTATTGAAGGTCTTATAACAAGGGACGAAGAGACTGGAATGTTTGGTGCTAATGACCTTCCTGAAAACGAATTGCAAGGCGATATATTAATGAACTTAGACTCTGAAACATGGGGTAAGTTTGTTATCGGTTCTGCTGGTGGTGTTGATATAGACTCTGTATTAGAATATAAAGAGGTTGCCAACGACCAAGAGGTAGCTGTTAAGGTTACACTAAAAGGATTCCGTGGCGGACACTCTGGTCTCGAAATTCACGAAGGACGTGCTAATGCAAACAAGGAGATGGTGCGTTTTGTACGTGATGCAACTGCAGAACTCGGTGCACGCTTAGCAGCATGGCAAGGTGGCAATATGCGTAACGCTATTCCATTCAAGGCAGAAGTTGTACTTGCACTTGCTAAAGATAAAGTTGTTGCACTTAAAGAAATGGTAGAGGCACAACGACAATTACTCGAAAGCGAGTTCAAAACAATTGAAAGCAATATAGAATTCTTTGTTGAAGATGTTGAAAAACCTGCTGCTCTCGTTCCAGAAGAAATTCAAGACAACATTATTAATGCTATTTATGCAGTTCACAATGGTGTTTTGCGTATGATTCCTGCTTATCCAGACGTTGTTGAAACCTCTTCTAACCTTGCTATTATTACCATTGATGCAAACAAAACCTATTTTAAAGTGCTAGTTCGTTCTGCTCGTGAAGATATGAGAGAATATCTTGCAACCCAGATAAAGAGTTGCTTTGATTTGGCAGGTATGAAGACAGAACTCAGTGCAAGATATAATGGTTGGGATCCAAATCCTAATAGTGAGATTTTGAATCTATTAGAAAAAGTGTACAAAGATCAAACAGGTGAAGATGTAATCGTACAGGCTGACCATGCAGGACTTGAATGTTCAATTATTCTTGGCAAGTATCCACGCCTTGACGTTGTTAGTCTTGGTCCAACTATTCGTAGCCCGCATACAGCAACAGAACGCTTTAGGATTGACACTGCTCAGCCTTTCTGGGACTTATTAGTTAAGGTCTTGGAAGAGATTCCTATTAAATAAAGAAAGACTTTATCAAGCTAATAAAGCTGAAAAATAATTAAATAAGGCAGTGACTAATCTGCTTCAAATAATATAATAAATCCGTTAGACAAACCAAAAACTTTGTGTTTTACTTGTGCTAACGGATTTTTTTGTCTATTTTTGCAGCCGTAAAACCAATATTTTAATTTATAATGGACGATTATCTTTCGAATATTTTAATCAAATAACGTGAGGATAGCACCCTGATAGTTGCTAATCCCACCAAAACTAAACTAATTGGAGATTAGCAAAATGAAGACATATTGGAACATTAGCGGAAAGCTTAATACTATAAAAGAATGGCAACCTAACTGCTGGATACAGGTTACTTGCCCTACAGAGCAAGAGCAACAAGAATTAGAAGAAACTTATAATATCCCCGATTACTTTATTTCGGACATTAGCGATACCGACGAGCGTGCGCGTTATGAGTACGATGATGGTTGGATGCTTATCATTTTGCGTATTCCTTATGTTAAGGAAATACGTTCTCGCACACCTTATACAACAGTACCTTTGGGTATTATCCACAAACGCGACGTAACTATTACAGTGTGCAACTTTGAAACTAATATGATGCTTGACTTTGTTTCGTTCCAGCAAAAGCGTGGAGAGGGGTTTACTGACTATGTCGATATGATATTTAGACTTTTCCTTTGTTCTGCTGTTTGGTATTTGAAGCGATTGAAACAGATAAGCACACTTATAGATAAAGCTAAACACAACCTTGATCAGGAAGTGAACAACGAAAGCCTTATTGGCTTGAGTCGTTTGCAAGATTCGCTCACTTACTTTGTTACATCTATTCGTGGAAATGAAAATTTGCTGGCTAAACTGAAGTTTAAGTTGCAAGTTGATGAGTTAGACGCAGACCTAATTGAGGACGTAAATATTGAGATGAGCCAGGCACGTGAAACTGCTAGCATCTATACTGATATTCTTGAATCAACAATGGACACTTACTCAAGCATCATTAACAACAATATGAACACAGTGATGCGTACGCTTACGTCAGTTTCTATTATTATGATGTTCCCTACACTCATCGCTTCGCTTTTCGGAATGAACTTGATAAATGGTATGGAAGGTTCACAATGGGGATTTGTAATAGCACTCATTATTTCTGTGTTCGTATCTGGACTGACGTGGTGGATACTGCGCCATAAGCGCTTGATATAGCCTTAATAACATCAATATAGAAAGAAAATAGGTAAAGCAAATACGTTTTTTAAACTCAATAATAAAAAAAGCAAGTATAAATTTAGGTGGTTTAAAACTTTTTATCTAAGTTTGCACTTTGTTAGATAATATAGTGTTTGCATATCTTATAGTAGTAAGATGGTGTGGCACAAAGCAATGAAAAAACTCGAATCATAAACTAATAGTGAAATGATGGACTCTCAAGAGAATGCCCTTAATCAGGGAACAGAAGAAGTAAAGCAGTCTGAAACGACTGTCGAACAGATCGTAAATAACGCCGAAATAGCAGTAGAAGTAGCAGAAGATACGGTAATAGCGGCAACTGACAACCAACAATTAAGGGAAGAAGATACCCTCGCAAACACAGTCTATGACTCAAAGAAGGAGATAGTAGAGCGCGTTAAGGCTATTGCTGATAGCGAGGAAACTCCAGAGAAAGCAGAAGTTGACCATCTAAAGACATCGTTTTATCGACTTCATCTTGCTGAACGCGAAGCGCAACAAAAGGCTTTCCTTGAAGCAGGTGGCGATCCTGAGAAATACCAAGTTCTGCCTGATGAGGAAGAAGAGGCATTTAAAATAGCAATGAGAGTTATTAAAGAGAAACGCCAGAGAGCATTCTTGGAACAGGAAGAGCTAAAACAGCAAAATCTTAAGAAGAAAGAAGCCATAATAGAGAAGGTAAAAACGATGGCAACAACGCCTGAAGAAGCAAACAATAACTTTCAAGAATTTAAGGCGTTGCAACAGGAATGGAAAGCTATCAAGCCTGTTCCTGCTGAAAAGGTGAATGAATTATGGCGTAGCTATCAGCTTTATGTTGAGCAATATTATGACTTGCTGAACCTTAACCGAGAAGCGCGTGAATACGATTTCAAGAAGAATCTTGAAAAGAAAACGCAACTTTGTGAAGCTGCAGAGAAGCTTGCAGACGAATCAGATGTTATCAGTGCTTTCCATCAACTTCAAGATTTGCATCAAGAATATCGCGAAACTGGTCCTGTAGAAAAGGAACTTCGTGAGCAAGTTTGGCAACGTTTCAAGGCTGCCAGCACGATTATTAATAAACGTCATCAGCAACATTTCGAAGAAATTCGTGCTGAAGAAGAAGATAATCTTGTTAAGAAGACTGCACTTTGCGAGAAGATTGAGGGCATTGTAAAGCAGGAACGTAAGAATTCAGGAGATTGGGATAACCACTCAAAAGAGATTATTGCTTTGCAGCAAGAATGGAAAACCATTGGATTTACGCCTCAGAAGATGAACACTAAAATCTTTGAACGTTTCCGTGCAGCCTGTGATGAGTTCTTTACAAAGAAGGGAGAATACTTTAAAGAACTAAAAGATAAGTACGCTGAAAATGCAAAACGCAAGCAAGAACTCGTTGCTAAGGCACAGGGACTAAAAGATTCTACTGATTGGAAGAAGACTTCTGATAAGCTTATAGCACTGCAAAAGGAATGGAAAACCATTGGAATGGTACCTAAACGATTGGGCGATCAGCTTTGGGAAGACTTCCTTGCAGCATGTAATCATTTCTTTGAGGCTCGCAATGCTGTTCATGCAGATGAACGTAACGAAGAACGGGAGAACCTTGCAAAGAAGAATGAGATTATAGAAAAACTTAAACAGCTTGCTGAAGGTGCGGTTGAGAACTTGCAAGAAGAGATGCGTAAGCTCACAGATGAATTCAATAAGATAGGTCATGTACCATTCAAAGAAAAGGATAAGATGTTTAAGGGGTATCACGACATTCTTGATAAACTCCACAAAACATTGAATGTGAAGGCTTCTCGTCATCGTATGGATAACTTCCGTAATAATTTAAAGAAGGTGGCACAGCGTGGAGAAAACGCTATTGATAACGAACGCGGACGTCTTATGCGTCGTTTCGAGCAATTGAAACAAGAGATAAATACTTACGAAAATAATATTGGCTTCCTTAATATCAGCAGTAAAAAGGGCAATAGTCTTATTGATGATATGAATCGTCGTGTGCAAAAGCTGAAGGATGAGTTAGCAGAAACAAAGCAAAAAATAAAAACAATAGATGACGAAAAGAAAGCTTAGTTCTTTCGCTCGTATATAAAATAAGAAGGCACTTCGGTAATCGGAGTGCCTTCTTGTGTTTATAAAAATATTCTGATGTAGAACGATGAAGTGGTTTAAATGTAGCTATTATTCTTCCTCATCTTCTGGATCAGCCCAAACTACTTGTACACCTGATGCAAAGTCTTGTGTACTTTTTCGTGTCCTAGGGTCGCGTCGGCTTGCTGGAAGGAACTTGCACTTTACGCCCTTTACATTCTTTTTAATATCAAAATCTTCTTTATTTACTACAGGATCGCTTTCTACTGTAAGGTGAAATCGGCCTAATCCGTCAAGGATAACTGTGTTTCCAAGACTAAGATTATAGGCGTAATGGACATTTGGTAGGCTGAAAAGCTCACGGATTTTAGTAATGGACA
>NZ_JABZSJ010000039.1:0-24310 GCF_015262605.1 Prevotella aurantiaca
AATAATATATTACACTGACAAACAATTAGTTAGATATTTACTGAATATCCCTAAAATAAAGAAAGGGGCAACCTCGTATGAGAAGTTGCCCCCTATAGTTTCTTTTTAAAAAACTTTATATCAGCTTATAAAAAAGATTACTTGTTATTGATAACCTTTACTGATTTTGTTGTACCATCAACAAACTTAACGTTCTTAATAGATACACCCTTACCTGCCTTAGAAATCTGGCGGCCAGAGAGATCGAAGTATGTTTCGCCTACAACTTGCTTGTTAGCACCAGCTGCAACAGTTTCGATACCAGTTGGATCTGTTGAGAATACAGTTGTAATATCGCCACAGTAGAGTGAATTTTCATCGCTCCAGTAACCTGCTATAATCTTCATCTTCAAGTCATCAGCACTTTGTCCTTCCATGTAAGTACCATCAAGCTTAAGCGAAACACCATCCATGAGAAGTGTAATATCGCCGTCTACTGGCTGGAGTTGGCCATCCTTAAATTCCATATAACCTACTTTGATACCATATGAACCATCGTCGAAGTTACCATAGTAAATGAACTGACCTGCAGGAATCTTAATTACGTTTCCTTCCTTAGTACCTTTTACCCATGCACCAAGAGGGTCATTCTTAATAAATGTAGAGTAAGAAAGAAGGTTTTTCAAGTAAACTGTCTTGCCATCAGCAGCAACTACCATTGTTAAATCACCAGCAGGCTGTCCGTTTTCTGCCAATTTTGCAAGATCAAACATAGAAAGCTTTGATTTACCATCGTCACCTTTCTGAAAAGCAAGCATTACACCGCCTACTCGTTTATAAACTGTTGCAGTACCAGCAGGCTGGTCTTTAATAATGTCAGGAGCGTTTTGAGCTTGTGCATTAACTCCTAGGATTGCTACAAGAGCTAAAAGTAATAGTTTCTTCATAATTTAAAATGTTTAAGTAATACAATATATAACGGGGTTTCCCCACAGATAATAATCTATCACAATTGGACTGACTTACTTGAAGTCTGTATATTTGCTTTTTCTACATTTGCAAAAATAGAAAATGTTTTACTTAGAAGCAAACTTTCATAGTTTATTTTTGGATTGTTTAACATATTGCTATTACTCTACGTTTTTTATAGTTTTAATGTACCTATAGTATAAAATAAATAAAGGGGCAACCTCGTATGAGAAGTTGCCCCCTATAGTTTCTTTTTAAAAAACTTTATATCAGCTTATAAAAAAGATTACTTGTTATTGATAACCTTTACTGATTTTGTTGTACCATCAACAAACTTAACGTTCTTAATAGATACACCCTTACCTGCCTTAGAAATCTGGCGGCCAGAGAGATCGAAGTATGTTTCGCCTACAACTTGCTTGTTAGCACCAGCTGCAACAGTTTCGATACCAGTTGGATCTGTTGAGAATACAGTTGTAATATCGCCACAGTAGAGTGAATTTTCATCGCTCCAGTAACCTGCTATAATCTTCATCTTCAAGTCATCAGCACTTTGTCCTTCCATGTAAGTACCATCAAGCTTAAGCGAAACACCATCCATGAGAAGTGTAATATCGCCGTCTACTGGCTGGAGTTGGCCATCCTTAAATTCCATATAACCTACTTTGATACCATATGAACCATCGTCGAAGTTACCATAGTAAATGAACTGAGCAGTTGGAATAGTAATTACATTTCCTTCCTTAGTACCTTTTACCCAAGCACCGAGAGGATCGTTCTTAATAAATGTAGAGTAAGAAAGGAGGTTTTTCAAATAAACAGTCTTGCCATCAGCAGCTGTTACCATTGTCAAATCACCAGCAGGCTGTCCGTTTTCTGCCAATTTTTCAAGGTCAAACAACGAAAGTTTCTGCTTACCATCTTCACCTTTCTGGAAAGCAAGCATTAATCCGCCTACTCGTTTGTAAACAGTTGTAGTACCAGCAGGCTGGTCTTTAATTACATCTGGAGCTGTTTGAGCTTGTGCACTAACTCCGAAGATAGCTACAAGAGCTAGAAGTAAAAGTTTCTTCATCATTCTAAAAGTTTTAATAATAAATATTTTTAAGGGATTTTCCCTAGTTTATAATCGTAAAAAATATAGATTAGTCTTATATCAATCCATCTTTTTTGCATTTATAGACATGCAAAAATAGAAAATGTTTTACGTGGGAACAAACTTTCACACTGATATTTTTGTTTATTTAACACATAAATATTACAAACTTTTCGTTGCGATATTTATGTAAGATCAAAATAGAATAGAAAAGAGGACAACCCCATATCGGAAATTATCCTCTAGACTATTAGTATGCCTAAAAAATTAATTCACTTTGTTTGAGTAGCTTACTTGTTACTTACAACCTTTACAGACTTTGTTGTACCGTCAGCATACTTAACGTTCTTAATGGTTACGCCATTGCCAATTTTAGCCAATCTACGACCAGAAAGATCATAGTATGTTTCACCAAGAACCTGCTTGTTATTGTCAGTTGCAATAGTTTCGATACCAGTAGGATCGCCTGTAAAGACTGTCAAAGCGTCTCCACAGAAGAACTGTTTGTTATCACTCCAGTAACCACCTAATATTTTTACTCTTGCCTTTCCTTCATCAGTATGCTCAACATATGTACCTTCAAGCTTTAGCGTATTGCCTTCGAGAGTGTACATAATATCGCCTTCTACTGGAGCAAACTGTCCATCTTTTACTTCCATATAGCCCAATTGCAAACCATATTCGCCATCGTCGGCCTTACCATAAAGAAGATATTGTTCTGAAGGAATTGTGATAGTATTTCCTTCCTTAGTACCTTTTACCCAACTATTGAGCTTGTCGCTTTTCATAAATGTAGCAAAAGAAAGTGTATATTTCAAATAAACAGTTTTGCCATCAGGAGCTGTTACCATTACCAAATCGCCTGCACCTTGTCCGTTTTCAGCAAGTTTTGCAAGGTCAAACACTGTAAGTTCAGGCTTTTGCGTCTCTTTATTCTTCACGATAGCAAACATATTACCAGCTTCACGTTTGAAGTTTACTGCGGTTCCAGCAGGTTGTTCGGTAATAACAGTTGGGGTTCCTTGAGCTTGTACGCCAACACTAAAGATTGCTGCAAGAGCAAATAAGAAAAGTTTTTTCATAATTTAAAAATGTTTAAGTAATACGATATATGTGGGAAAGTCCCACTGTTAATAGTTATTTTCGACATTTAGAGTTGTTACAAAGCATAAAATCAACTTGCCTACGTTTGCAAAATTAAACAAAGTTTTATATTAATACAAATCTTTTCGTGGTATTTTTATCACATTTAACACATAATATTCGTATATTAGTGCAAAACTATCACTTCACATTCCTACTATTTTAATCTTTTAAAAAGATATTGATACCATTCGTACCAAAGCATGGTAGCATTCGTACCATAGTTTGGTAGCAAGCGTACCAAGCCGTGGTAGTATTATAACAACGGCCTTAAAGCAACAATAGAGTATTGCTATTTAATTTCTATACTGCCCATTCCATCTAGCAAAGATATAGTTTCACATCATCAACAGAACACTTAAAAACCACTTATGTAAGCCTGATGGAATTGTCAAACAAATGCAAGGAACTGCGAGAAGTAGCTCAATGGCTAAACCATCGAAGCTACTTCCAAGAATTGTCTTTACAGAATAAAACTGCCACAACATGACTAATTAGGGCCCTTCATTGTTCATTTTCATTATAATAAGGAGGAGAAATTCAAAATTAAGTATTATCTTTGCATGTTGTATAGATTTAGAATGCTAAAGAAAATAAGAAGATGTCGTGTATATTAAATATAGAAACCAGCACTAATGTCTGCTCTGTAGCACTGAGCGAAGATGGGGCTTGCATATTCACACAGGAAGATCATAGCGGTCCTAACCATGGTGAGCAGTTGGGAAAGTTTGTCGATGAAGCGCTGTCGTTTGCTGATAGCCACGCTATTCCCGTTGATGCCGTTGCGGTAAGTAGCGGTCCTGGCTCTTACACTGGGCTACGTATTGGAACCTCTATGGCTAAGGGAATCTGCTACGGCACAGACATTAAGCTAATTGCAGTGCCTACACTTGAATTGCTTTGTGTGCCTGTATTGTTACGTTACGACGACATTGAGGACAACGCATTGCTCGTTCCAATGATTGATGCACGCCGAATGGAGGTGTATGCACAAGTGTTCGATCGTGCTTTACACGAAATTCGCCCTGTCCAAGCAGATATTGTAGACGAAAATACTTACAAGGAATATCTTGAGAAAGGACCCGTTTACTTCTTCGGCAATGGCGCCGAAAAGTGTATGGAGGCTATCAATCACCCCAACGCACATCTGATAAGAGACATCGAACCATTGGCTAAAAACATGTTTCCATTGGCAGAAAAGCGCATTGCAATGGAACAATTCGAAGATGTGGCATACTTTGTACCAATGTATTTAAAAGACTTTGTGGCTAAGCAAGCCAAACCCTTGCTGTAAAACAAAGCGAAAAACAAACAATAAAAACGAAACTGAATAAATAGAATAGTTGAATGAATATAGACGGACTGGATTATAATACTCAGCGCGAGAGACTATTATTGCCTGAATATGGACGTGAAATACAGAACATGGTAAGCTATTGTGTGGAGCTTCCAACTAAGGAAGAGCGTCAACAATGTGCCGAAACCATTGTCTCTATAATGGATAGAATGAATCCACAAGGCAGAGAAAATGCCGACCATGAACAGAAACTATGGGACCATTTAGCCATTATGGCAGACTTTAAGCTGGATATTGACTACCCATACGATGTTTCTCAGGCATTGAAAATAGCAGCAAAGCCAGAGCCTATGAACTATCCCATGTCGAAAATCCCTGTGCGTCACTACGGAAAAATGATGTTCGAGCTATTCGAACAGCTAAAGACGATGGAGGAAGGCGAGGAAAAAGACGAACTTGTAAGACTTGTTGCTAACCAGATGAAACGTTGTTTGGTACAATGGGGACATGGTTCTTCAGACGACGAAAAGGTGGCATCAGACCTTGCACGCTTCACCGATGGAGCCATACAATTGGACTTAGACGTCTTTAAATTCGATAAAATAAATCTAAAAGAGTTGCAACCAGCACGCAACAATAAAAAGAAAAAGTAAAGCTATGGAGTGTTTTGTCATTGAAGGCGGACATCGCTTATCGGGCACTATTGTACCTCAAGGTGCTAAGAACGAGGCTTTACAAGTGATTAGTGCCACGTTGCTAACCACAGATGAAGTTGTTATCGACAACATTCCAAATATATTGGACGTCAAGAACCTTATAAAACTGCTCAAAGACATTGGCGTTAAGGTTACAAAACTTACCGATAACAAATACTCTTTCCGTGCCGATGAGGTAAATTTAGACTATCTGGAGAGCGTAGCATTTGTTGAAAAATGCTCTTCTTTACGCGGTAGCGTTCTGCTTTACGGTCCATTATTGGGCAGATTTAGCAAAGCAACGATTGCAAAACCAGGCGGAGATAAGATTGGACGCCGACGTTTGGACACCCATTTCTTAGGTTTTAAGAATCTTGGAGCGCACTTCGAACATAGAGAAGAGCGCAATGTGTACGAACTAAAAGCCGAAAAACTGGTTGGAACCTATATGCTTTTAGACGAAGCTTCGGTTACGGGTACAGCCAATATAGTCATGGCTGCGGTCTTGGCAGAGGGAACTACCACGATATACAATGCTGCTTGCGAGCCATATCTGCAACAATTGTGTAGCATGCTCAATGCTATGGGTGCAAAAATAAGTGGTATTGGCAGCAACTTGCTCACTATTGAGGGAGTGAAAGAGCTAAAAGGAACGAATCATCGCATACTTCCAGACATGATAGAAGTAGGTTCTTTCATTGGAATGGCAGCCATGATAGGCGACGGAATCAGAATAAAAGATGTGTCAATAAAGAATCTTGGCATTATTCCCGACACGTTTCGACGACTGGGAGTGAAGATAGAAGAAGATGATGACGACCTTTTTATTCCACGACAAGAGCACTACATCATTGAATCCTTTATTGATGGAACTATCATGACCATTGCCGATGCACCATGGCCAGGCGTAACTCCTGACCTTATTTCGGTATTGCTTGTTGTTGCAACACAAGCTCAAGGAAGTGTACTCTTCCACCAAAAGATGTTCGAAAGCCGCTTATTCTTTGTTGATAAGCTTATTGATATGGGTGCACAAATTATACTTTGCGACCCACATAGAGCAGTAGTGGTGGGTCACGATAATTGTCGTGCATTACGAGGAGGTAGAATGTCGAGCCCCGATATACGTGCAGGAATTGCTCTACTCATAGCTGCTTTAACAGCACGAGGCACAAGTCGCATAGATAACATATCACAAATAGACCGCGGTTACGAAAACATTGAGGAACGACTCAATGCTCTCGGAGCAAAAATAAAGCGTATAGACGTTTGCTAAAAAGCCTTACTGATGATAAGACGTGAGGATGTATATAAGATAGGAGTGCTGGGAAAACCGCACGGAGTAAAGGGAGAGATACAGTTTCGCTTTACTGATGACGTGTTTGACCAATGCGATTCCGACTATCTGGTGCTTGATATGGAGGGCATTTTAGTACCTTTCTTTATGGAAGAGTACAGATTCCGTTCTGACGAAGTAGCATTAATGAAGTTTTGCGACATTGAAACCGAAGAGCGAGCACGCGAACTTACGGGTACAGAAGTGTACTTCCCACGTGCTATTGCTGAAGAAAATAAAGACGATTTATCGTGGGCTCAAATCATCGGATTTAAGTTAATGGACAGCAAAACGGCTAAAATAGTGGGCGAAATTGTATCAGTTGATGATTCAACCATTAACCTGCTGTTTGAGATAAAGACTGAAACAGGTGGCGAACTCCTTATACCTGCCAACGAAAACCTTATAAAAGAGATAGACAAAGAACAGCAAATGATAGAAGTAGAAATACCCGATGGTCTTTTAGATCTATAATTTAGAAAGATGAAACAACAAATATGTATTCTTGGTTCAACGGGAAGTATTGGCACACAAGCTCTTGATGTGATTGAACAACATGCCGATTTATACGAGGTTTATGCCTTGACAGCTAACAATCAATGGGAAAAGCTGGCAGCGCAAGCACGAAAATTCCAACCTTCAGCAGTTGTCATAGCCAACGAAAGTTACTATGAAGCGTTACAAAAGGCACTTTCCGACCAACCAAACATTAAGATCTATGCAGGCAAAGAGGCGTTAAAGCAGATTGTTGAAGCCGAACCTATCAACATGGTGCTTACTGCTATGGTGGGATTTTCAGGTCTTGAACCTACCATACACGCTATTAAAGCACGCAAAAAGATTTGTTTAGCAAACAAAGAGACGCTTGTTGTAGCTGGAGAACTTATTTGTAAGTTGGCAAATGAGTATCATACACCAATCCTTCCTGTAGATAGTGAACACAGCGCAATATTCCAAAGCTTGGTGGGAGAGGACAATAACGAGATTGAAAAGATATTGCTAACCTGTTCTGGAGGACCTTTCCGTCTTTTCGATGCAGACAAACTAAAAACTGTTACAGCTGCCGATGCTTTGAAACACCCTACATGGGATATGGGAGCAAAGATTACAATAGACTCTGCTTCGCTTATGAATAAAGGCTTTGAGGTTATAGAAGCTAAATGGTTATTTGGTATTCCAGCTAACAAGATTCAAGTTTTAGTACATCCCCAGTCTATTATTCATAGTGCAGTACAGTTTGTTGATGGTAGTGTAAAGGCACAATTAGGTGTTCCTGATATGCGTTTGCCTATACAATATGCCTTCTCTTTTCCAGACAGACTTACTTTGCAAGGTGATCGTATAGACTTATTCAATCAGCCATTAGAATTCTTTGAGCCTGATATGGAGAAGTTTCGCTGTATTGCTATGGCGTATGAAGCCATCGAAAAAGGTGGAAACATGCCTTGTATCCTTAATGCTGCCAACGAAATAGTAAACGAAGGGTTCCGTAAAGGTCAATGTTCATTCCTCAAAATGGGTGAAATTGTTGACGAAACCATGCAGAAAGTAGCATTTGATGCTACACCATCGCTTGATGTTTATTTGCAAACTGATGCTGAAGCGCGTAGAATTGCAAATGAATTGATGAGCAATTAAGAGATTAGAATTAAGAAAATAGAAATAAAAAATAAAGATTATAAAGTAACGAATGGAATCAGTTCTTATACGATTGCTCCAATTTATAATGGCAATCTCGCTGCTTGTTCTTCTCCATGAAGGCGGCCACATGTTCTTCGCAAAGCTATTTGGCGTTCGCGTAGAAAAGTTTTTTGTATTCTTTGATATGGCTATCGGAAAATGGAACGGTATGCTATTCAAGTGGAAACCTAAAAATGACGATACAACATACGGTATGGGATGGCTCCCTCTCGGCGGTTATTGCAAGATTTCTGGCATGATTGACGAGAGTTTCGACACGGAACAAATGAAGAAAGAGCCACAACCGTGGGAGTTTAGAGTTAAACCAACATGGCAACGCCTACTTATCATGATTGGCGGTGTGCTTGTAAACTTCCTATTGGCACTATTTATCTACTCAATGATAATGTTTACGTGGGGTGAAACCTACTTTAAGGTATCTGATATGAGTATGGGTATGCAGTTCAACGAACAAGCAAAGGCACTTGGCTTTAAGGATAAAGATGTTATGTTGGGTACCGATAAGGGTGCATTCCGTGAATATGCTAATATCAATGGCGATTTCTTCCGTCAGATAGCTCAGTCTAAATATGTTGAAGTGTTGCGTAATGGAAAGAAAACACGTATTGAAATGCCAGGCAATTTAGATATGCTTTCGATGGTAAAAGAACGACCTCTATTTGCCGAACCATATATTCCATCACGCATCGATAGTGTTGCTGCAAACACTCCAGCTATGAAAGCTGGTATAAAAGCAGGCGATTTACTAAAATCTATCAACGGTAAAAATATTAATACATGGGCTGACTTCCATTATCAAATAGGTGTATTAAGCGATGTTGCCGCTGTAAAGAAAACTCATAAAGATTCTTTGGTTCTCCGCAACGTAGTACTTACGGTACAACGCAGTGGTTCTAACAAAATAGATACCATAAAGATGCAGCTCAATCCTGAATTAAAGATGGGTGTTACAGAAAGTTCTTTGCTTTCATTTTATAAACCCACACAAGAGAAATTTTCTTTCTTTGAAAGTTTCCCTGCAGGCGTAAAATATGGAATAAATATTCTTCGTGGTTACGTAGGTAATTTTAAATATCTTGCTTCTGCCGATGGCGCAAAGAGTTTGGGAGGCTTTGGTTCTATTGGAAAATTATTTCCACCTTATTGGGATTGGTATATGTTCTGGAATATGACAGCCTTTTTGAGTATTATGCTTGCCTTTATGAACATTCTTCCTATCCCTGCACTTGATGGAGGACACGTTATGTTCTTATTATACGAAATAATTACACGCCGTAAACCATCTGAAAAGTTTATGATTCGTGCCGAGTATGTAGGCATCACCATACTTATTTTGCTAATGGTTGTAGCCAACTTAAACGACATTTTGCGGTGGATAGGCGTTATGTAACATTTATATGATAAAGCTATTCAACACTGGCGAAACTCAAGAAACACTCCGTCAGGACTACAATCCTGACGGATCTGTACTACGACGAGCACAATTGCGTATGCTCGATATGGCTATCTATTTGCAAGAAACTGCTAAAAAGATAGGTATTCCACTAAGGTTAGATGGTGGAAATGTGCTCGGAGCATTGCGTCATGGTGGCTTTATTCCTTGGGACGACGATATAGATATGGTAATAAGTCAGAAGGATTTTAAACGTTTCTGCGATTATCTAAAGGCGCACCCCCACCCTAATTATGTATTGCAAGACAATTCTACCGATCCAGGTTTCTATAAAGAATGGGCTTGTCTACGTGATTTAAGAACCGAAAATCGTAGCCATGAAAACTTTAATAGTGAAAATAGACGTATTCACGAAGCACAAAAATATCGTGGATTGCATATTGATATATTTCCTTACGAAGGAAATATGATTCCTTGGTTGCAACATCTTGCAGCTAAACTATCGGTAAATGTAAACCTTAAAATGGCAGGACGATATCCTCGAGCTGCACAAATATGTTATAACTTATTACACTATTTTGTTTTTCCAATGTTTCGTTGCATTGGAAAGATATTTGGTAATCCAAATTTGTATATGCACTCTTATGGGGCATGGTTTTACGAACAAAATCCTAAGCGCATAATGATACCTCATAAAGATATTGTTTTTGAAGGTTATACGTTTGAAGGACCAGCCGATGCAGAAGAGCTTTGTCGTATCGCATACGGAAATTTTATGGACCTTCCTCCACGCGACAAACGCGACAGACATAAGGTTGATATTGTGTTCTTCGATGATGAGAATGCGCAATAAAGACAGAAACAAAACCAAAAACAGCATAAACATGAATATAGCCGTTATCTTTGCAGGTGGTTCAGGACTAAGAATGCACACAAAATCGCGTCCAAAACAGTTTCTCGACTTAAATGGAAAACCTATTATTATATATACGCTCGAACTATTCGACAATCATCAACAGATTGATGCCATTATAGTTTCTTGTATCAAAGAGTGGATTCCATTCCTTGAAAAAATGCTTCGCAAGTTTGAAATTAACAAAGTTGTGAAAATTGTACCTGGCGGAGCTACCGGACAAGACTCTATTTACAATGGTTTGTGTGCATCCGAAGCGTATGCGAAAGATGAAAAAGCTACAGTTCTTATTCACGATGGTGTACGCCCGTTGATAACTGAGGAAACCATAACAGACAATATAAATAAAGTAATGGAATGTGGTTCTTGCATTACCTGTGCACCTGCTACCGAAACCTTTATAGTTAAACAAAAAGATGGGAGTTTAGAAATTCCAACACGTGCAAATTCTCTGATTGCACGTGCACCGCAAAGTTTTTATCTCTCTGATATTCTTTCTGCTCACCGCCGTGCTATTAGTGAAAATTGTCATAACTTTATTGATTCGTGCACAATGATGAGTCATTACGGCTATAAGTTAGGAACAATTATCGGTCCAATGGAAAACATAAAGATAACTACTCCTACCGATTTCTTCGTATTCCGTGCTATGGTAAAGGTTCACGAAGACCAACAAATTTTTGGTTTATAGAAAATGAATACTATTCTTGAACAAGACATAGAGCTTTTTGCCCAACAATTTGCCTTAAAAGACGAACTTCGTAAAAAGACAATTGCCATAACAGGTGCAACAGGATTGCTCGGAGCATGTATGGTTCGCTGCCTATTAAAATTAAATAGTCAGCAAAATCTTGGTCTACGCATATTGGCAGTAGTCAGAAATATAGCAAAAGCAGAAGTTATGTTTGGTAAACAAAACGATGTATTGGGTTTTTATGCTTATGATTTTTCAAAAAATGAGATTTTCAATCCTACCGAAAAGATTGATTTTATTGTGCATTTTGCAAGTCCCACAGCTTCAAAATACTTTGTAGAATATCCTGTAGAAACAATGGTTACTGTGTTTAATGGCACAAAAAAACTACTCGATTATGCACGTACAAATGAAATTCAATCTGTATTATTGGCATCGTCATTAGAAGTTTATGGAACAATTACCAATGATAGCAAGCCTCTTACTGAAGATGCACAAGGTTTTCTTAATCCAATGGATGTTAGAAGTAGCTATCCAATGGCAAAAAGAGCTGCAGAAACGCTCTGCCACAATTATGCTAAAGAATATGGAACACATACAAAAGTTGCACGTTTAGCACAAACTTTCGGTGCTGGAGTTACTAAAAACGACAATCGTGTATTTGCACAATTCGCACGCAGCATTATTAATGGCGAAGATATTATAATGCACACAAAAGGCGAACTTTGTCGTTGCTATTGTTATACTACAGATGCCATTGCTGCTATGCTATATATTCTTTTACGTGGAAAAGATGGCGAAGCCTATAATGTTGCAAACGAAACCACTTATATCTCCATTAAAGATATGGCTACTTTTCTTGCCGAAACATTCAATCCAAAGGTTAAAGTTGTTGTAGAGCTTAAAGAGAATATGGGCTATTCGCCCACAACAAAATTACGTTTGTCTACCAATAAAATTCAACAATTGGGTTGGACACCTCATTACAATTTACAAGAGATGTTCCACCGCCTTATCGAATCGCTGAAACAATAGTTTATGTCTGCCAATATATTTCACAGAATCAGCCAGTCGCTCTTTCACGTTTACGAGCGAAAAGACTTGCGTCAATGGGACGTTACACCACAAAAGCACCTACCTATTTATGGTGTTTACCACATTATGCTGGATACTGGTTGGGAAAAATTGGCACGAAAGCAAATAGAAAATCTAAAGAACAGCGGACTTTTATCTGCCACCGAAAAACTTTTTGTTAGCTGTATTGATGCTGATAAGACCAAAGTTGATGAACTAAAACAATTGATTGACAGCGAAAAGGTAGAAATTATCTCGTTTTCTACCAATCCTCAAAAGTACGAATACCCTGCCCTACAGTTTATTAAAGAACTAAGTCAGCGTAAAGATTGCCTTGTATATTATTTTCATTCAAAGGGAATTTCCTATCAATCGTTAGAATCAAACGACCATCTTTTCCGTTCCTTTCAACAAAAAATAGAAGCTTGGCGCGAAATGCTGGAATATTTTATTTTCGATAAATGGCAAGTGGCTGTAAATGTTTTATCAAATGGTTTCGATACTTACAGTTGTTATCGTTGGCCTCCTCGAAATTACACTATGTATTCTGGAAGTTTCTGGTGGGCAACGTCTGCTTATATTCGTAAACTTCCAGATTTTCAATCGGATATTATTTCTTCTAACCGTTTTTATTCTGAAGTATGGCTTTTCGAACGAAACCATCAACAATTTTCAGCTTTCGATACCATTGCCGACCTATATTTTGTGCGTATTCCACGTTCTATTTATGCCGAAAGAACACCTTCTTTTATAGATAAGCTACGGTTTTCGTTTATGTATAACTTCCGAAAAATACAGAAACATATTTTCCATTACAACTACAAACAACGTTGTCAGCAACGTTTTCAACAACTGAAAAAGAATATATAACCTGTATTTAAACTATCTGTCAATTCAAAAAAACTATCATCAATAGCGAAATTCACCAAAACTTTATAATACTAATCTACGAAGAATTACCTATAAAAACCACTATAATAACCGAAAACAAAGTTACAGAAATATTTTGTATGACAGATGAGTTTCGCTTGCTTTTTTTGATAAAAGAATAGTAAATGAAACACTAAGAGTCGCTTTGCAATAGAAAATACCATCGTAACTAAACGATGCTAAAGGCAATAAATAAAGTGAATTAGAGAGGGTTTAGCTACGATAGCTCATTACGCTGAAAAATATTATTATAAAATAAAAATTTATAATTATAAATTTTGAAATTGTAATTATAATTTTCACTGTTTATAATTATAATTTTAAGAGGATATAAAATAGAATGTGTTGGCCTATTTAAAAACCTCAATCCAACTAATACATAATAAAGATTCAATCCTATGTAAAAATATCTTTTATGTTACCTTTTTAGACGTATAATCTAAATTTTAGGCTATCACCCAAAACAAAACTTATATCATAATTATCTTTAAATTTAGTGCATTGACATAATTTACAATAAGAATTGGTGTAATCATTTAAAATCATGGATGTTACAGACTTTTAATACATTCTACTGAACGATATATGGGTCTTATCTAATTAATTGCGTTCAAAGTTATTCAAGATAAAATAGTAATAATTTGTGTTAATTTGTTTTTTTATATAAATTGTTTCTTACCTTTGCATCACTTTATTACTATTATCACAAAATATTAATTTAACTTTAAAAAAATGAAAAAAGTGTTTTTTTTATTAGGAATGTTAATGTTGGGAACATTTACATTTACTTCATGTAATGAAGACGATGACTTCACTACAAAAACAAATTTAAAACCTAACAACGAGAATTATATTTCTCAAACAGCCATTGATTTTGCAAAAAGCATAAAAAGTCAAGGCTCAACTAGGTCTATTTTAAGTAGCTCTCTTCCCACACAAGCTATATTATTATAGTTATACCTACAAAAGTGAGAAGAATTGGTAGTTCAAGAAAAAGAATATAAATCTTATAAAAAAAAAGTTATGAAAATTTTCAAGTATTTAGTAGTTTTCGCATCTGTAGTATCATCTCTTATCTCTTGCGATAATAAAGGCGAATTTGATAGTTACCCGCCAGCTGTTAATAAGAAAGAATTTCAAATTTCTAATTCACAAACTGGCAAAGACACACTATTTGTTAAAGATAACAAAGATTTTAAATTACACCATATTGTACTAGTCAACAAGTCTGATAATAAGGAGATTTGCGAAGTAAATGCTCTTTATGAAAAACAGACAAAGTTTGAAATAAATGGTACAACCTATGGAGAAGTAGAATATTCTAATGGTGAAGCATCATTGATTAAGATTTATAACTGGGGAACACTCGAAAGAATATCTACTACTGCACACAAAAAGGCATACGCCATAACATATACTGGCAAGAAACCAGCTGATATTGAGGTTGGTTTAGCCGTTTTAGGCGAAAGGGGCGGTACAAGTGTAAGGCTTAAATAAGATTTTTAAGCAAAGAAATCTAAGCATTGCATAACAGCATAATTAGTTTTTATGCAGATAGAAAAATTGAGTAGGGAGTATCACTTGTAAAATTAGTGTTTGCTCTCTACTTAATTATTTTATATGTAGAGACTTAAAATCTCCAATTATACTTGAGTATAAGAAAACTTTGGTATGGACATTTATAATATGTTTTCATTGTTCCTTATTTACACGATATGCTTTTAGCTTATACTCAGAAACAATATGCAACAAGAATAGGATATAAGTTATTATAAAATCATGTATTTTTTTTTGGGGGGGAGTAATACACAAAGTTTGACTTATTTTCTTCAAGGTCATTAATAACTAAAGCATATATATTATTCCATCTTCTTTAAGAAGTTTTTGCTGCATTTTTGTATAAACAAAAAAACCGTGTGTCATTGCTGACACACGGTTTCTTTTATTTTAATATCCTTGTATTACTTTACAAGAACACTCTTTGTAATCTTTTGGTTGCCCATAACAACCTTAACTACATACAAGCCCTTAGATGTACTTGGTATGCGAACAGCATTGTTAGCAGTTGCAGTAGCTTTACCTACCAACATACCAGAAGTAGAGTAAACTTCTACTGTATAGTCGTTTGCTTTACCGTTTACAACAATTTCGCCGTTCTGAACGCTGATAGTAGCATCGTTAGAATCTTCAGCGAATGTGCTGATACCAGTAGCAACTTTCACAGGAATACGAACATATTCTGTCTTACCTGCTTGTGTCATACCAACAACAACAGTAAATTCTTCGTTGTCCTTACCTTTAATAGTGAGTTCGCCTGTTGCTTCGTTGATAGAAACTTCAGCCTTAACGGTGTTTGGAAGAATTTCTGCAATAGAATACTTCACAGTAGCATTGCTGCCGTCAGGTGTAAAGTTAGACGAGATATCGATAGTTTGATTGTTCTTTGCTGAAATTGTTGTACCTTCTTTCTCGTTACGTACACCATTGAAGTTATCGAAAGCAAAGTAAGTTGGTGTTGTAAGACCCCATTTGTTTTTCTTTGTTCCTTCCATCTTGAATGAAACAGACTTCACTTCACCTAATGCTTTGAGGTCAACCCACTGCCAAGAATTAAGTGCATAATGGTCAGCTTCGTTTTCTGAACGATAATCAGCGAGGTAATATTCTACCTGACTTTCTTCACCATCAGCCTTCACACCTTTAATAATAAGCTTGAAGTAGTCGCCCTTTTGGAAACCTCCAGCAACATCTGACATACCATCACCATTCTTAATAGCATTGTATGCCCATGCTGTATTTGTAACGTAGAAACCACGAATAATATCTCCGTTGTCCTTGTTTAATACATCAATTTTACCTGGAGAAGGATAAACTACACCATAGTTTTCAGAGTTGTCATAACCCTTACCAACACTGCCACGCCACATATCTTGTAAACCGCTATACGATGTTGCAGTTTCGTTAGAATACATACAATCGTAGAAGTAGTTATACTCTAAGTTTGCTCCGTTATGGAATTTATAAGAACCACTAAGGAAATAACCTGTGCCTTTTGCACCAGTCCAATGGCTTTCATTCTCCAAGAAAAGGTTTTCAAGAGTTGCTGTTACAGATTCACCCTTTACAATAACATCACAAACAGCACTTGCAGTCTTACCATTCTTATCTACAACCTCTACAGTGTACTGGTCGCATTCTGTAGGAACAACATTAGTTTCTACCTTCTGACGCTTGCCATTGTACCATGTGATAGTGTAAGGCTCAGTTCCACTTGTTACAGTTGCTGTAAGATTTGCAGGTTCTCCAGCATTGATAGTAATATTTGTTGCAGTTACTACTGGTTCTGGAATCGGAGCAGGCTTAGTAACAGTGAATGGTTGAGTAGATTCAACACTGCTTTGGCCTCCACGTGTACCTTCGTAAACAATATAAGCTACGTAGGTTTCATCTTTGGTTAAGTTATTTATTGTTTCAATAACTTCAGTATCCTTGCTAACTGAAACAGATTTACCATCTCGAACAACTTCATCTACTGTTGGAGCTGCTTCAGACTGCTTCTTAATAAGGATATAAACCTTACCATTTTCATCAGCTTTCACTTTCACGTCGACAGAGTTGTCGGTAATGTTTGCTATTTCTGGATAGCCAACAACTGACTTAGGTATTACAACTTCTGTAGAGAACTCGTAAGCACCCATTGTTGGATGGTTAGCATTACGTTCCTTGTTATTGATATCCTTTGTTGCATAATTGAGCAATACAGTATTTACTAAATGTCCAACTGTTTTTGGCTCAAGTACGTCAGCATCAAGGAATTCAACTTTCTCATTGTAGCTATCTGCTTCCTTAGAAACATCTTTCCAATCGTCGAATGTTGCATATTTAGTTCCTGACTTAATAGCAAACGATTCGCCTGTTGTATAGAGATTATTCTTCAAGAACTTAATAGCATCAGGGCTGTTCTTACCTACAAGAGAATAAACATAACCCTCTGCTTCGTTCTGTAAGATATTCTGAGTAATGACAATATTGTTTGCATCAGCTGGAAGTTGGATTAATTTACCCATTTTCGCAGCACCGCGGAAAACAAGAGTATTGTGTGCAAAGTTTACATTTGATGTTTCTTTGTTATCAACAATAATACCATAAGAATCGTTAGAATTAGATTCGTTGATGATTGAGTTGTTGACAATAGTTGCAGGAGTAGCAGCATCAGCAATAATTGTACGAATATTGATACCACCTGAATAGTTCTTTGTCTTCAAGCTAATCTTATTCTGCTCAATCTTAACCAGACCATTAGAAGTAACATCAATTGCTTTGAAATTCTTGTAGTCAGACTCTGTATTGATAATTGTGTTACCAATGATTTCTACATTGTCTTCGTTCATTGCATAGATAGCGAAGTTACCATTGTTTTTAAAGGTATTGTTCAAAACCTTTCCACCAAATTGCTTTGGCAATGCTACAACGCTAGTACCACCCAATTTAAGACCTTGCTGTCCACCTTCAAGTATTGAGCCCTTCAATGTAAAGTTGTCATTGTTCTTGTTAGCCTCGTTACGTGAATACATATTAACAAGAACTATCTTATTCTGATAGTCGGTTGTCATTCTTGCGTGAATGTAACAATTTTCAACTGTTACGTTACGACTTTGATTGCGAACATGAACAACTGATGGGTATTTTACAGAACCATCAATGGTAACATCTACACCACGAAGTGTTGTGTAAGTAGCACCATCAAAGGTAAATACTCCATGCTCGTTAGCCATCTTATCTTCAGAATAGCCAAGATTGAAGTCGTTGTTGTGTATCTTAACATCAGAATAATTACCAGTAGAAGAAGTTATAAGTAATGTATTGTTTTCAGACATACCATCAATTGCTGGTACAAATACATTTTCCTTATAATCACCAGGCTGAATACTGATGGTTACAGGACCATCAATACCAGTCTTTAATGCATTAATTGCACTTTGAATAGTCTTATGTTCCTTATCTGCACCAACTTCGAATGTTCCACTTATACCTTTCTGAATAGTTGTTGTAGCTGTAACAGCAGCTGCGGGAGTTTCAGTCTTGATATTTGTTGTGATTGAAGCAAGAGAAGCAGAAGCTTTATCGCCTACATTTGCAGTAGTAGAAAGATCGTATGTAATCCAGAAGTGGTAAGTACCACGGTCATTCATTACATAACTTCCAGTTACTTCATAAGGACTTGTTGTTGTTTGTCCAAAGAGATTTACAGGAGAGAATTCTTTCTCTTGGCCTGTTGCATATACTTTTACATTCTTAACGATTGCTCCGTCAGTAGCTGTTACTGCAAAATTCTTAACTTCTACAGTACCATAATCACCTACTGTTTCTACATCAACACGCATCATTGCGAGATCTGTAGCACCCTTCATGTTCTTTTCTGCAACAATGCTTTCTGTTTTAACAGAAGTAACTGCAAGTTCAGAAAGTCTAACGCTACTTACTTCAATAGCAAAACCCTTACCAGCATAAGTCGTAGTCTTATAATTTACAGTGATTTTACCATCAGCTGATTTGGTAATGAGTTCTTTAAGTTCAGGACTTCTGCCATATTCCATGTCAGCCTTATCCTTCTTCTCACCACCATAATATATAGACATCTTATTTCTGCCCGCTACATACCATTCTTTTGCAACAAGTTTAATACCATAACCTGGACTTGCTGGTTCAAATGTAATTGTACCATCGAAATTCTTAGACTCATTTCCTTCAGCTCCACCATCATCATAGAACATAAGTGAGCCACCATTAGCAATAACTTTCTTAGCATTTACACCACTCTGAAGAATTACAATGTTTTTCAGAACGCATTCGCCTTCTGGATTTCCATTAGTAATATTCTGACTTGTTGCGCCAAAATTAAGAGCAGTAATTGCTGCATCAAGTTTGCTTTCAGCTGCAGCATCATTCTTAGAATCGTAACGAACGCGCAACCAGTTATTACCTTCTACAAGAGAAAGAGGTTCTGCAAATGTAATATCAAGAGTATTGTTTGCACCAAATTCAGTTACAGTTGCAACTGTTTTAGCTGTACTACCAACTTCTTCAGAATCACCTGTGCTTAAAATGGAAATCTTGTTGATGGCATTCTTTGACTCTTTCAGGTCGAGTGTAATACCATTTAATTTAAGTTCACCTTGGTCTCCTTCAGCTTTTACATTAAAGCTAATAATATCTATATCAGCAGTACCTACAGATGCAACATCTTTAGAAACTTGGTTTACAACTGATTCCTTAAAGGAAAGAGGTGTACTTACAAATTCTGAAACTTCAGCTACAAATCCATCTCCAGTATAAGAAGATGCATAAGTTTCAGGATTAAAGGCAATGGTTAATGCACCATCTTCAGCTTCTGAACGCAATATCTTCTTAGGTCCAACTTTTGAAGCATCTGCATTATCAAGTTTCCAAAGAAGTTTTCCGTTCTTATCGCTACCGCTATAAACTGCAAATTTAGCACGAACACCAACATCTTTACGCTTAGAGTACATGATATCGAACTTAGAGAAGTCTATCATTATTTTCTTTCCTGCATTAGCTGGCAAGAAAGTCATTGTACGTTCTTCTGTTGAAGCCTCGTAACGAGTAGTATATTCATTCGCATTCTTCGTTTTGAAAGTAAGCTTATTATTTACTTTCTTCGTATTGTTACCTTGAACAAATTCTACTACATTTTTAATGGTTCTATCGCCGATTGGATTTCCGTTTGCAACTTCGTGTGCACCATCGCTAAGTGTTGCACTTACAAGAACAGCATCAACTTTCTTACCTTCTTCGGCCATCTCACTAATATCGTAAGTAAGCCAGAACCAGTTATCGCCTTCAAATAGAGTTACAGTTTCTGTAGCAATCTCAAATTCATCGCCATTTACATCAACTTCGCCTATTTTCTTGGTAGTTGAGAATGCATCTGACATACTTGTAGAATAAAGTGTTGCATGAGCTATTTCTGCATGTGTGCCATTCGTTTTAAATTTAAAACTTGCGGTTGTAAGTGGGTTCAGCGTTTCTGTAGCCTTAATATTAAAGCTAAGAATCTGCTGTCCTTTATCGTCGGCACATACAGTTCCTTTAGTAAACTGCTTCACATCGAAGCCGCTTACAACCATTTGTTGAGGTGTAAACTGAGAAACAACTGCTTCCCAACCATCTCTACTTCCACGAAAATCGTTTTCAAATACTATTGTAAGCGCACCATCATCGGCAGTAGACCTTACAAGACCTGTTTCATTCTTTGTAAAAGATTTCAGCAGATTCTCCTTCTTAGCTTCTTTTCCGCTGTAAACCTTTACAAATTGACTATTCTGTTCTCCTAAAGAAGAAAGGAAGATGTCCATCTTTGTGAAATTAACCATAACCTTTTTAGCAGGGTTTTCTGGCACAAATGTAATTTCACTTACTCGTTTAGCTTCACCTTCTCGAGGAGTTGCTGGTCCCGTTGGACCGCCCTCATCATAGAAATTGATACTATTGTCTCCAACAGTAATCGTTTGCTTGGTATCTGAAATCTTAACTTCCGTAGGCGTTCCCTGTGCCATAACAGGCATAGAAATAGCCGACAGCGCCATTGATAACGATACCAATAGTAGTTTTGTGTTCATAAAATAATTTATTAATATTTAAAAATTTATCTCTTGTTTATAGTTTATCATTTTCTTCTAATCGATCATATCTTTGCAAATAGAGACACACATATCAACCTTTGGTAAAGGCTATATAGCCTATACTATGTAGTTAAAATCGTGTGTTATAAGAATTTTATTATCCCACTTCTCAACCTAACCCCACAGAAGTTTTATTGAAGCATTACAATGGCAGGTATTCTGACTTATTGTCTGATCACAAACACCTTCCCAAGTTTTATGCTCAGTGGTAATTGTTTGTGTCTACAAAGACAACTTACAGCAGCTGGACTGTTCAGGTCTTTCACCTGATTCCCTATTAATCGCTAATGCGAGCCGAATTGCGTTGCAAAGTTACTAATAAAAGTTAGAATATACAAGAAATATGAACAATTTTCAACAAAACCAGTTCTAAGATAGAACATTTAGTTTTTATTTTCCTGTTCAAAATATATCGTTTTTATGTTAATCTTCCGTAAAGCAACCTTCTATTCAACCCTCATGGCTATTTTTTACTTAATTTTGCCTCATATTATAACAAAAATAACAACTATTCAAATGAAAAAAACTTTACTATTGTTCATGATGGCCATTTGTGCTGTCATTTCATCCTACGCACAGACACCTAAGGATGTATTGGCTTTCCAATTAAAATTGTCTGTACCTTCAAGTACAATGCTTTATTTCGAAATTTATTCTCCTGAAGAAGAATTTTATGTAGACTGGGGAGATGGATTTAAAAAGCAATATAAAGCAGGAAGATATGCTTTTCCTAATCCCATTTATAGTACAAATCATAAGGAAGAAGTAAAAATTTACGGTACAGGCATTACTGACATTAAGTTTGATAAAGCAAAACTTTCAGAACTTAAAATCTATGACGCAACAGCACTTGCAACTTTGGATTGTTCAAATGGAACATTAAAAGATTTGGATCTTTCTGAAGCTACAAAGCTTACCAGCTTAAATGCTTCTTATAACCAAATTACAAATATCAATCTTTCAAAATCAAGAAAGCTATCGTCATTAACTTTATCCAACAACAAGTTAACGAACATAAACCTTTCAAACTGTTGGGTCTTAACAGAACTTTCTTTAGACGATAATAATCTTACTGGAGTATTTGCACCTGAAGCAAAAAACTTAAGTATTCTATCTGTAAGCAATAATCAAATTACTTCTTTAGATTTTTCTAAATCTAATCTCCTTACAAGCGTTTCGGCGAGAAACAATCAGATTGTAACTGCAAATCTTGAAGGACTTAAGGAACTTTACCAATTTGATGTGGTAGGAAACAAACTTACAGAAATTAAGTTTGTAAATATGCCACATCTTCAAAATGTAACACTTGGAAAGAATGAACTTACTAAGGTTTCTTTCGAGAATTGTCCATCTGTAATGGCATTATCTGTAAACAATAACCAGCTTACAAATATTGATATATCGGGACTAACTAATCTTACTTCTCTTACAATAGATTACAACAAACTGACTACTCTTGACTTAAAGGGTCTTTCTAAGATTGGATCTATTGAGTGCCAATATAATGAACTTTCTACACTCGACCTTACAGACCTTGCTGTATTGAAGGACTTAAGAGCTTATAACAATAAGCTAACTACGCTTACTCTTCCTGAAAATTCTGAAAAGATGTATGCATGCCACATTCAGCACAATCAAATTCCTGTTGCTGAAATGAACAAGATTATCAAGAAACTTCCAAATGTAACAGATGTTTATGTGCTGGATTTTGAGAAATCTTGGAAAAAGAACTTAAAAGTTGAAGGTAATCCAAATGTAGAATCTTCTAATCTTAAAGAGACTATAGCTAAAGGTTGGATATTAGATGTTAAACCAGCAAATGCAAAAGCTCGCTTCGTAATGAAAATTGCTGGAGAAGCTGGAACTGCTGTTTCTTTAAAAGTTGCTGGTGTAGAAGACAAACTTTCTTTTATTATTGGTGATGGCGAAGCAAAGGAATATTCTGTTTCAACTGACATTACAAAGCTTACTCCTATTAGCATCAATACAACTGCTAAGGACCAGTTTATCGTTATAGAAGGTAATCTTCTCGGAATTAACTGTAAGGGTAACAAAATTTCTACTATCGACTGCGCTTCTTCTGACAAGTTGATTCTTCTTGATTGTTCAGAAAACATGCTCGGCCAATTAGACCTTTCTGGTCTTAAGAGTGCTAAGTATATCTATCTCTTAAACAATAAGATTACAAACCTTATTGTTAGCGACCTTCCTCGCCTTGAAGAATTAAATGCTTCTTTCAATGGATTGAATTCTATTAACTTAACAAAACTTTCTGAACTGAAAGCACTATCTGTTGACAATAACAATATTGTCAATCTCGTAGTAGAACAAAACGCTAAGCTTGAAAAACTTTATTGTAAGAAGAATAAAATTCAAACTTTGAACGTTACAACACTACTTGATCTGAAGGAACTTAGTGCTTCTCACAATAGAATGGGAGTCATCGATCTTTCAAAAAATACAAAACTTGAAGAGCTCGATTTGAAAGACAACTCAATAAAAAATTTAGATCTTACCCATAATATATTGTTGGAAGAAATAAACGTTAGCGAGAATAAACTATTGACACTCAACGTTTCTAAGTGTACTGAGTTAACAGAATTATATTGTAACACAAATGCACTTACTAATCTTGAATTATCTGCAAACAAGAAACTAAATTCATTGAGTTGTGGAGACAACAAACTTACAACGCTTAACGTTGAAGGTTTCCAAGAATTAGAAAGTTTGGCTGCAATGTTCAACGAACTTACTTCTATAAATGTAAAGAATTGTGCTAAGTTAGAAGGAATCTCACTCAATCATAATCAACTGAACAATATCGACTTTACAGGCTGTAAGGAACTTCGCATGGTTGATATTGCTATCAACAAGTTCACTGTTGATAATGGACTCAAAATGATTGGTTCTCTCCCAGAAGCAACTTCTGACAAGAAGGGCTATGTTATTTATTGGGACAAGGAAAATTTCCCAAATGATGAGGAAGAAAATGTTTACGATTTATCGCTTAGCAACAAGGCTGAAATGAAATATTGGGTAATTTCGAACGGTGAAAATACACCGCTTGATATCGAACAACTTGCAATTGACAGCAATGCTAATTCATTCGTTACACTTACTTCTGAAAAAGTCATATTCAACGGAGAATATACCGATGCTCAAATCATTTCAACAAGTGGTCAGTTAATAACAAGACTTTATGGTGAAAGAGAGTTTAATGTAGCACAACTTGCAAATGGCATCTATATTATAAAGGTAAACATCAATGGTAAGGTAGCTGTAGCAAAGTTTGTAGTTAAACGATAATACGCAATATAAGGATTAAAGAAATATTGGCGTAATGGACATTTGGTAGGCTGAAAGCTCACGGAACGCTTTTATTTACTA
>NZ_JABZSJ010000040.1:0-24004 GCF_015262605.1 Prevotella aurantiaca
GTAGACAAGGTAAAGGAAGAATAAAAAGAGGATGTATCAATTTTGACACACCCTCCTTTTATTTTATATACTGGCGATGTATTTATTTTGCAATGTCAATCTTCTGTACACGACGTTCGTGGCGTCCACCTTCAAAAGTAGCTTTAAAGAATGCATCCATAATCTTTCCTGCAGTTCTGTTATCAACAAAACGACCAGGTAAAACGAGTGCATTAGCATCGTTATGTTGACGGATAAGTTCTGCAACATCTTTGTTCCAAGCTAAACCAGCTCTTACCCCTTGGTGCTTATTGAGTGTGATTGCCATACCTTCACCACTACCACAAATAGCAATAGCAGGATAAACTTCTCCATTACAAAGAGCTTCTGCAAGTGGGTGCGCATAGTCTGGGTAATCGCAACTTAAATCGCTGTTGCAGCCAAAGTCCTTATAAGGGAGTTTATTTTCTTCGAGATACTGAATGACAAATTTCTTTAAAGGAAGGCCAGCGTGATCGCAGGCAATACCTACTGTTTTAATTTCCATAAGCGTTAAAGTCATTAAGAGCCCCGTAGGAGAGTATTCTGCGAGGCTCGGTTAGTATTATGCTAAAAATAATTTAACTTGTTCGTAAACATTCTGAGCAGTAAAGCCCAGTTTTTCATCAAGTACTTTGTATGGTGCCGAAAAACCGAAGCTATTCAGACCATAAACAGTACCATTTGCTCCTACTAAGCCTTGTAATGTAACAGGAAGACCCGCTGTTAAACCAAATATCTTTGCATTCTTAGGAAGAATACTTTCTTGATATTCAGCAGATTGACGGCGGAACAATCCTTCTGATGGTGCACTTACAATACGCACCTTTACTCCATCGGCTTTAAGAAGTTCAGCTCCAGCAATACAAGTAGAAACTTCTGAACCACTAGCAACAAGAATTACGTCATAGTTCTCGTCAGAGTCATTTACAATGTATGCTCCCTTGCGTGTTAACTCGTAATTATTACCTTCTGGGAGATTTGTAACATTTTGACGAGAAAGAATCAAGGCTGTTGGTGTATCTATGTTTTCCATTGCCATTTGCCAGCAAATTGTTGTTTCTTCTGCATCGGCAGGGCGGAATACGCGTAAAGAATCTTTTCCCGAATGGTTCTGGAGTTTCTCCATTAAGCGTATTTGTGCTTCTTGTTCAACTGGCTCGTGTGTAGGACCATCTTCACCTACACGGAATGCATCGTGGCTCCAAATGAATTTTACAGGAACTTGCATTAAGGCAGCGAGGCGAACAGCAGGTTTCATATAGTCAGAGAATACAAAGAATGTCCCCATAGCTGTAACGACTCCACCATGTAGCATCATACCAATACACATGCAAGCCATTGTTAATTCACTAACACCAGCTTGGAAGAAAGCACCAGAGAAATCATCACGTACAATACTCTTTGTCTTCTTTAGGAAACCATCTGTCTTATCAGAATTAGAAAGGTCAGCAGATGAACAAATCATATTAGGAACTTGTTCTGCAAGTACGCTTAAGCAAGTAGCACTTGCTGCACGTGTTGCAACGTCAGCTTTTTGACTGACAGCAGTCCAATCTATTTTAGGTGCTTTACCGCTAAACCATTCTTTGTATAATTTTGCTTTTTCAGGATTAGCTTCCGCCCATTTTTGTTCTTCTTCATGGCGTTTCGCTACAATATCCCTCAGTTCCTTCAAACGATTAGCATAAAGTTCTGAAACCTCAGGGAATACTTTAAATGGATCGTTAATATCGCCGCCCAGGTTCTTTATGGTATTAATGTATGCATTCCCACCTAGTGGTGCGCCATGTGTTTGAATACTATGTTCGTAGCTTGTGCCATCTTCTCTAAGTGCACCTTTACCCATGATTGTTTTACCAATAATAAGTGTTGGACGCTCTTTTTCGGTATGTGCAGCATCAAGAGCTTGTCGTATCTCGTTTACATCATTACCATTGCAAGTTAGTACATTCCAGCCCCATGCTTTATATTTAGCAGCTGTGTCTTCGTTCATAACTTCGTTACATTCAGTAGAAAGCTGAATGTCGTTGGCATCATAGAACATGATAAGGTTGTTTAGACCTAAAGTTCCTGCAATACGTCCAACGCCTTGCGAAATTTCTTCTTGAACACCACCATCAGAAATATATGCATAAATCTTATGTTGCATAACCTCACTACCCAATCTTGCTTCGAGGAATTTCTCGGCAACAGCAGCTCCAGCTGCAAATGTATGTCCTTGTCCTAATGGTCCAGAAGTATTTTCTATACCTCTTTTAATATCGCGTTCAGGATGTCCAGGAGTAGGGGATCCCCACTGACGGAAATCTTTTAATTCTTCTATTGTAAATTTTTCTTGAAGTGCCAATGCTGAATATAGCATTGGAGACATGTGACCAGGGTCTAGAAAGAACCTATCGCGACCAGCCCATTCAGGTTGTTCGGGGTCGAATACCAAGTATTCAGAAAAGAGGACATTGATAAAGTCTGCGCCTCCCATTGCTCCTCCAGGGTGTCCTGATTTTGCTCTTTCTACCATGGAAGCAGCAAGAATTCTGATATTGTCCGCCGCACGGTTCATTACTTTGTTGTCGTTCATAAAATTTAGATTAATAATATATTTATTCTATTTGCAAATATAATGAATTATTGGGGAAATCCAAAATATAAGATTGTTTAATTGCTAAATTTCGCATTATTTTATGAATATTCAATGCGAGATTTGATAGTTTATTTTTATCATCTACTTTTTAGGAGTATACTTGTATATAAAAAGTGTATTGAGAAGCTGCTCATTTTAATAATACAGAAGGAAAAATAATAATCCTAACCAAATATTATTTTGCAACGACAAACCTCAGTTTCACCTTCAATACTTGATTTTGTTATTTGTATCGCAACTTCGTTATTTATAGGCTCAATTTCTTTATCCGTATAGAAATTGAGTGTTTCACCATAGTGAGATTCTACTATGTAGGCAATATCAAACTTCTGTATGCTATGTTGTTTATACCATTCGAGTGGGAAAATATCTAAGATGTGTTCTATATATTTTATAGAATTTACATGTCCGTTGATGTCAACATCATTGTAATGGGCTATAATTGATTTCTGAAGTATGAGGTTGCTGTCCAATTTTACTCTAGACGATTTCTTGATAGGGTTGTCATAGTTAGTTTCTATATGTTTTGAGATAGTTTCGTTGTCAACTTTCATAATATCTACAGGTTCCCGAGTTTCTGTATCAATCATTGCCCATATACTTTTTCCATAACCATATATGTGTCCGTCTTCATTTGTTATTTTGAAGTTACGGTTTGTAAAATAGCGCATAACACTATCTACCCATGTTTCTATTATAAATTTATCATAGATAGCAGGCGTTTCGTCTAATTCTATAGCAAGTCTGCTTAGAACCCATGTCTTATTTATGGTGTTTAGATAATTTACTCCATAACCACGATCGTTACTATGGAAATCAGCTGCATTTAAAAGATTATTTCCTAAATGCCCAATAAATAAATGCTTTGTAAAATCGCAATGGAACGGCTCAGCCATAAAGTGGTATTTGCCTATTGTAGGTAGGTTATTCATATGCTCTATTTATATAATGTTGTCTTTAGTGCAAAAGTAGTGATAATTTTCTTAATTGCTTTCCACAATGAAGGTTATTTTATATTTGTTTTTAAGAGTGATAAATTATATCTAGTCTTATTCTTTTCTCAAACGTCTAATTGTTCTCTGCTAAACTAATTTATAATGCAGATGAAATAATCAAACATGTTCAATGACGTTGACATGTAGTATTAATAGGGGGATAGAATTACTATATAAAATGTAATTACGAAAAATTAAATTGTAATTACTTTTTAAAAATTCATAATTACATTTTTCTTAATATATAATTGTTTTTTCTTTATAGGCTAATAGATAGGGGAAACAATATATTTCTAGTCTTATTATTATCGAGTTCTACAATCATTTTTTAAAATATATCTTAGCTATAAGAAAAAATAGTTGTAAGTAACTATTTGACTGATAAGTGAAAAAATGAATAATAATCGTTATAATATCACTTCTCAATAATCTTCTAATTTTATTTTTAAAAGGGAACTTGATATTTGTTTTAAAAGTTTAGACAATAAAAATCCTCGGTACTTTCGCACCGAGGATTAATTATGTAATAAAAAATTATTTATTCTGTGTTAAATTACTTAACGTAAACAACTGCAAGACGATTAGAGGTTACACCCTGAACACCCTTACCAGTAGCTTCGTCGATGATAACACCACGGCTTCTGAGGTAATCAGCAACAACCTGAGCGCGGTTTTCAGACAACTTCTGGTTGAGAGCTGCGCTACCTTCTGGAGATGCTGTACCAACAACTTGTACGTGGCTACCTTCCTTAACGTTGTCAAGAGCTGCCTTTGCTTCTCTTGTAAGATTGTACTTACCTTGAGCGAATGTTACGAATACAAGGTCAGAAACAGTGAATTCCTTAACTGCAGGTACTTCCTTAACAACTTCAACTTGCTTAGTGATAACTTCTGGCTTACGGTTGCGAAGTTCGTTGATTTGTGCATTAAGTGCATCGATTTCAGCCTGATCGCGTGGAGTTACAATTGTGAAGTTGTGAGTTCCATTAGAGTTTGCAAACTTGTAAATGAAACCAGCGTTCAATTGAACGAATGAATTGTTGATGTTGTAAGCTGGTTGACCATCTTGTGCTACAGTCTTGTAATCATAACCAACATTGTAGTCGTTATAATTGAATGTACCTGATGGATTAACAGTAACATTCTTTGAATGAGACTTGCCTAAGAATGCAAAGTTGATAGATGGCTCAACATAGAACTGCCATTGTTTTTCAGCACCGAAATTGAATGCGAAATTAAGAGCAGCTTTAGATGTCATACGATTACGTTGATTTTCTGTTGCCTTCTCAAACATATCGTTGTTTGTGAATACATGCATCCAACCAAGACCATAAAGAGCACTAACTTCAAAAGCACGAGGCTCACCTTTATAACCACCAAACCAGTTGCTCAAATTTACTGTACCGAGTAAGCTAACATTTGTAGCACGTACAACAGTACCTGTTGAATGCCATGGTTTGTTTGAGAAATAAGCGTTACCCTCAACTGCTAAACCGAATACTGGAGTAAAATAGCGACCAAGACGAAGACCTGCATTTGCATTAAGATCGCTTAACCATTTGTGACCTGTTGTTTTAGTAGCAACACCACCGTTAATACCGATGTAAATGTTGTCGAAAGTCTTACTTTCTGCAACTGTTTGTGCAGATGCAGATGCTGCGAATATTGAGGCAGCGAACAATAAACCTAACTTTTTCATTTCTCTGAAAATTTATTAATACTTTTTTAAATAATATTTTATATTACGATGCAAAGTAATAAAAAATTACGCAATTGACCAAATGTTTTTGCTGAAAAGTGTGTAAAAAGTGTGTTTTTAGATGTGGAATGAGACGAATTGCACTAAAAAAGTATTTTTTTTCTATTTTTTAAGCTTTTGAGAAATTATCATATATAAAAAAGAGGCTCGTCAACATTTCTGCGCAGGCCTCTTTATATAAGGATAGGATGAAACTAAATGTTACTTTTAGATTTGTGTAATAATGCTACCACCAACTTCTACAGCTTCCATATTTAGAGGTATTAAGTGGTGATGGCGCTCTGGTAAAGTTTTAAACAATGCTTTGTTTAATCCGTCCAAACTTACAATAGGACAAACTTTCAGTAGTCCACCAAGAACAATCATATTGAAGACCTTAGAGTTCTTCATTTCTGCTGCTTTGTTCATCGCATCTATACGATAAACAGTAATATCTGTACGAGTTGGTGGGTTTACAATGCCAAATCCATCATATATAAGTATACCGCCTGGCTTAATCTTTTCTTCAAACTTTTCGAGTGAAGGTTGGTTGAGCACAATAGCAACATCATACTTACTCAAAATAGGAGATGATACGCGTTCGTCGCTTACAATAACAGTAACATTCGCTGTTCCACCACGTTGTTCTGGTCCGTATGCGGGCATCCATGTTACTTCTTTATCTTCCATAAGTCCCGAATAGGCCAAAATCTTTCCCATAGAGAGAACGCCTTGTCCTCCGAAACCGCTAATTATAATCTCTTTCTTCATACTATAAATGCTTTAAGTTTGGTTATATGCCAGTTTCGTCTTTAAGGTCGCCCTTTTCATAATGAGGGAACATATTTTCTCGCATCCATTCATTAGCTTTTGCAGGACTTAGTTTCCATCCACTATTACAAGTAGATACAATCTCTACAAGTGAGCTGCCTTTACCTTGCATACTTGATTCAAATGCCTTGCGAATAGCTTTTTTTGCTTTGTTTATAGATGCAACAGTGTCAACACTTTGACGAGTTACATAGCAGGTTCCTTCTAAACGACTTGCCAAGTCGGTCATATTAAGTGGATAACCATGTATATCTGGAGTTCTTCCGAAAGGACAAGTAGCTGTCTTTTGACCAATCAAAGTTGTTGGTGCCATTTGTCCTCCAGTCATTCCATAGATAGCATTATTTATGAAGATGATTGTAATGTTCTCACCTCTGTTAAGAGCATGTATGGTTTCAGCTGTACCAATACAAGCCAAGTCACCATCACCTTGGTAAGTAAATACCAAACGGTCTGGCCAAAGGCGTTTGATGGCAGTAGCAACTGCAGGTGCTCTACCATGTGCTGCTTCTTGCCAGTCGATATCAAGATAGCGATAAGCAAACACTGCACAACCTACAGGACATACACCAATTGTTTTTTCTTCCATACCGATGTCGGCAATAACCTCTGCTACGAGCTTATGCACAACACCATGTGAACAACCAGGACAATAGTGCATTGTCGTGTCATTCATTAGTTTGGGTTTTGCGTATACCAGATTCTCTGGCGAAATTATATTATTTTCTGCCATTGGGCATTCCTCCGATTTCTTATTTTATAAGTTTATCTTTTAGTGCTTCTACTATCTCTTCTGGTTCAGGAACGATACCACCCAATCTTCCAAAGTGTTCTACTTGTATGGTACCATCAATAGCAAGTCTTACGTCTTGAACCATTTGACCAGCATTAATCTCGCTAACTAATATTCCTTTCTTGTTTTTTGAGATTTCAACAAGCTCTTTACTTGGGAATGGCCATAGAGTAATAGGGCGGAATAACCCAACTTTCAGACCTTGTTCGCGTGCCAATTCTACTGCTTTTTCGCCAATACGAGAAGCACTACCAAAGCTTACTATAATGTAATCGGCATCTTCGCATTGGCTTGTTTCAAAGCGTGTTTCGTTTTCTCGAATGGTCTTATACTTCTCTTGTAAGTGTAAGTTTCTCTTTTCCATTACTTCCGACTTAAGCTCAAGCGATGTAATTATGTTTGGCTCACGCTCTGCTTTGCGGCCCATACTTGCCCATGGACATTCTTTTGCTATTTCTTCTTCTGTACGACGTGGCTTTAGTGGTGGCAATACAACCTTTTCCATCATCTGACCGATGACACCATCAGAAAGAATCATAGCAGGGTTGCGATACTTAAATGCCAATTCAAAAGCCAAATCTACGAAGTCAGCCATTTCTTGAACAGAGTTTGGTGCCAACACGATTACGTTGTAGTCGCCATTACCACCACCTCTTGTAGCTTGGAAATAGTCACTTTGACTTGGTTGAATTGTACCCAAGCCAGGACCTCCACGTTGTACGTTTACGAATACACCTGGTAGCTCAGCACCAGCCATATAACTTATGCCTTCTTGCATAAGTGCTATACCTGGAGAAGATGAAGATGTTAGTACACGTTTTCCAGCACCGGCACCACCATATATCATATTGATAGATGATGTTTCACTTTCAGCCTGCAAGACAACCATTCCTGTTGTTTCCCATGGCTTCAGAAGTGCGAATGTTTCAATTATTTCACTCTGTGGAGTAATAGGATAGCCGAAATATCCATCTGCACCACAACGTATTGCAGCGTGCGCTATGGCTTCGTTGCCTTTCATTAATGTTACTTCTCTTTCTGCCATTCTTTATTCCTCCACTCTTTTTTTGTATACTGTGATACAACCATCTGGACATACTGTTGCACATGCTGCACAACCTATACATAAGTCAATGTGTGCAGGTTCAACATAAGTGTATCCGTGGTTATTAACTTTTTTATGAGCTATGTCTATCACGTCTTTTGGACAGGCAACAATACACAATTGGCATCCTTTACATCTGTCGGTGTTTACGACAATCGCTCCTTTAATCTTGCTCATGCTTTTGTATTTTTAAGGATTATAAGCGTCCTTGTTGTAAAAATTAAAAATGTCTTCTAGCATTTTCTTTGCTTCTAAGGCTGGAGATTCAGGATCGAGATCTATTGCCTCTAAGTAGCAATTCATTGCATTTTTAAAATCGCCTTTCTTTTTGTACTCATTGCCCTGTCGGAAATATTCTTCCGCGGTCATAATAAATCCTCCTTTCGTTTATAGTTGTTTTGTAATAGGTTTAGGTAGGAGAACGAATTCCCCACCTTATTAATTATAATGTAGTTGTCTTATTTGTAGAATTCTTTCTTACCTGCTGCAAGTGTATTTTTCATTAATGAGCAGATTGTCATTGGGCCTACACCACCAGGGACTGGTGTTATGTAAGAACATTTTGGCGCTACCTCGTCGAATTTAACGTCACCTGTTAAGCGGAAGCCACTTGGACGAGAAGAATCTGGAACACGTGTAGTACCTACATCAAGTACGACAGCACCTTCTTTTACCATGTCTGCAGTGAGAAATTCTGGCTTTCCAATAGCTGCAATAATGATATCAGCTGCTAAACATTCTTCCTTCAAAGTCTTTGAATGTGAGTGACAAACTGTAACTGTAGCGTCACCGAAGTGCTTTTGCATCATGAGTTGAGCCATAGGCTTACCAACGATATTGCTTCTTCCGAGAATAACGCACTTCTTTCCTGATGTAGGAATGTTGTAGTGTTGAAGCAATGTCAGCATGCCTAATGGTGTTGCAGAGATAAAGCAAGGAAGACCAATAGACATACGGCCAACGTTAATAGGGTGGAAGCCATCAACATCCTTGCGATAGTCCACTGCCATAATTATCTTTTGCTCGTCGATGTGCTTTGGTAATGGAAGTTGCATAATAAATCCATCTACATCGTTGTCTTTATTCAATTTGTCCACGCAAGCTAACAATTCTTCTTCAGTAACATCGCTTTCAAAACGAATTAGTGAAGATTTAAAACCGCAAGCCTCGCAAGCGAGTACTTTATTCTTAACGTAAGTTTCGCTTCCGCCATCGTGTCCGACGAGTACGGCAGCAAGATGTGGTTGCTTTCCGCCTGCTTCTACGATTTTGCGTACTTCTTCCGCAATTTCTTTTTTAATAGCTGTTGCGGTAGCCTTTCCATCGATTAGTTTGTAATCCATAGGTCTTGAACTTAGATTTAATACTGTTTTTAATTTGTGTTTATAGTTTAGGCGCTTTTGGCATGCCAGGAATGTTTTTCATTTTTCCCATCATGCCTGCCATTTTAGAGCCTGTAACCATTTTCATCATCTTGCGTGTTTGCTCGAATTGCTTTACAAGTCTGTTTACTTCTTGTATATTTGTGCCCGAGCCTTTTGCAATACGTAGGCGACGTGAATTATTCAAGAGTTCAGGATTTGTTCTTTCCTTTGGTGTCATACTTTGTATGATTGCCTCAATTCCCTTGAAAGCATTATCATCAATATCCACATCGCGTATAGCTTTTCCTACACCTGGAATCATAGCAGCAAGGTCCTTCAAGTTACCCATTTTCTTTATCTGCTGTATTTGATTGTAGAAATCATTGAAATCAAATTTATTCTTCTGAATCTTTTTCTGTAGTCTCTTTGCTTCTTCCTCGTCGAATTGCTCCTGTGCACGTTCAACAAGCGACACAACGTCACCCATTCCTAAGATACGATCTGCCATTCGAGTTGGATGGAAGACATCGAGTGCTTCCATCTTCTCTCCTGTACCGATGAACTTTATAGGCTTTGTAACAACAGTACGGATAGATAATGCCGCACCACCTCGTGTGTCACCATCAAGCTTTGTAAGTACTACGCCATCAAAATCCAATCTGTCGTTAAATTCCTTAGCTGTATTTACTGCGTCTTGACCCGTCATAGAGTCAACAACAAACAAGACTTCGTCAGGGTTTACATGATTCTTCAGACTTTCAATTTCGTCCATCATTTCCGCATCAACAGCTAAGCGTCCAGCAGTATCAATGATGATTATGTCGTTGCCATTGGCCTTTGCTTCCTTGATAGCATTGTCTGCAATAGCATTTACATTCTTATTTTCAGGTTCACTGTATACAGGTACACCTACCGATTCGCCTACAACTTTTAGCTGCTGAATAGCAGCAGGACGATATACGTCGCAGGCTACAAGTAATGGTTTTTTATGTTCTTTGGTTTTTAGAAGGTTTGCTAATTTACCTGAAAAGGTTGTCTTACCAGAACCTTGCAAACCACTCATTAAGATAATAGCAGGTTTGTTTTCTAATTTCAGCCCTACAGTATCGCCACCCATCAATTCTGCTAACTCGTCATGAACAATTTTAACCATAAGCTGTCCAGGCTTAACGGCTGTTAATACGTTCATACCTAATGCCTTTTGTTTAACAGTGTCTGTAAACGATTTAGCTACTTTGTAATTGACGTCAGCATCTAACAATGCCCTACGGACATCTTTTAGTGTTTCTGCTACGTTTATTTCTGTAATCTTTCCCTCTCCTTTCAGTATCTTGAAGGAGCGTTCTAGACGATCACTTAAATTTTCAAACATTATTTTATATGTGTACTTTTTCGAAATATATGCAAAGATAATAAATAAGGTAAATAACGACAAGAAAAAACGTAACTTTTTTTTCTTGTTCATAGTTTTTATAGTCTTATGGAAATCATTAACGGATAAAAACATGCTGAAATCTTGTTTGTTTTGGAAATAATGTATAATTTCGCACTCCATAAAGTTTAATATTATAACATAATGTCAGAAGGAATGGAATTTTATATTAATGTAGATAATAAAAAGCAGGGGCCTTATAGTGTTCAGGAACTTGCGGTTCGAGGCATAGAAGCAACTACTTTGGTATTGGCCACTAACTCGAGTGAATGGAAGCCTGCGTGGCAAGTAGATGAGTTACGACTAATTTTAATGGGAAACAAGAGTAATAATGCACAACAATCTGATAATAAGCGTAATATATTAGATAGTGAATCAGTTTTGGTCGGTGCCCCTGTTGATGGAATCCCCCATGTTAATGATCAGCCAATAGACGATGTTTATGAAAAAAGAGTTACTCCCGAAAAGCCTAAAAAACATTATGGTTGTCTTATAGTTTTTTTGATTTCACTTGTTGTTTTGACTTGTTTGCTAATCTTTACCTGTCCTTCAGCGGAAGAACATAAGCGTGTTTTATCCGATGTTGTAACTGCTACGGTAACTGAAACAGCAGTAAATGCTACTCAAGGTTCAGATAATGCACTCTTTTCAAAAGCGTTACAGACAGTCAATGATATGTTTACGAAGAAGGTTATAGATGCAGCCATGGAAAATTTGATAAGTGTTGATAATAATTTCGTATATTCAATTGGCAGAATTAACTTTGGCGGGAAAAGCTATATTGTTTCGTTCGGTGTGTTAAATCATGTATTCACGTTGAATAAAGACCAACTAAAATTAGCAACAGAAAAGTACTATAAGAAGGCTGAATTTAATGTTCAATCGGATCTTCAAAAGAAAGCTGAAAAGCTATTGAAAGAGAATGTAATAGATCCTGCTGCGAAAGAGATTGAAAAGATGGCAGGTTCAGCAATTGATGAACTACTTGATGGCTTAGGGTTTGGCTTAAGAGGAAAGTCTAAAAGAGATGATTCAGGCTTATTAGAAGATTCTATTTAGTCCATAGAAATTTAATTATGGTAGAATCCTATTAGGGAGAATGTTGTCATTTAGAACTTTCATAGATCGTTAATCTGTATTTGTCCGAACATAGTTCTTAAGTTCTCACATTTATGTAAAAGAATAAATAGAATGTTAGTAAACCACAAAGTTGTACTCATTCTAGTGCTTTAGTCCTGTAAAGAAAATTTTAGTAAATAATGAAGGTTATGCTTTGATATTATAATAGTGCCTGTTTTGCAGCGCAAAACAGGCACTATTGCCTTGTAAAATAGGCTCTTTTGCATAACAAAACAGATGCTTTTTCAACATCTTGATATTCAGATTGTTGAATAAGAGAGTTATTACTGAAAATAGTTTACGATTTTATTATGGTCATTTTTTCTTGTAAAGGAGGTTTTCTCATCTTGAATTGAGAAGTTTCGAATGCCATTTAGTAGTATTAGTAAATACGTTTCCAAAGCGTATAACGAAAAAGCTGCTATCATTGGATCTACACTTTTTATCCTTGATAGCGGCTTTCTTTAGTTTCTGACCTTACTTGTTAGTGAACTTATTGATAAAGTCATCCTCAGAGATAATGTCTATTCCAAGTTCTCGCGCCTTCTGATTCTTGCTTGATGTGCTATTTATATCGTTATTGATAAGATAATTTGTAGATTTAGATACGCTGCCAGTAACCTTGCCTCCTTGACTTTCTATGTAGGCCTTAAGTTCGTTTCGGTTCTTGTAATGACGCACATCACCAGTAACAACAAATGTTTTACCCTCACATAGAGAACCTTTCTCAATTGGTAAAACCTCTGTAATTTCGAGTTCTGAAAGCAGATTTTCAACAATGTTTCTGTTTTTCTCATCCTGCATCCACCTTACAAAGCTTGCGCTTTTCTCTGGCCCAATGCCTGAAATAGTGGAGAAAACAGTTAAGTCAGTAGTCGTTTGTGCTGTTGAAATAAGTTCTAAAAGCGAATAAGTCGATAGCAAACGTGTACAAACATCTTGTCCTACGAGCGGGATAAAGAGCGCATATAGAAATCTTTTTGCTTCTACTGTTCTTGCTTTATCTATTGATTTCAGTAGATTTGAAACACTTTTACTGCCAAATCCTTCCATTGTACGAAGCTCGTTGGCGTATTTATCTAAGTGGAAAAGGTCTGCATATTCTGTTATCCAGCCGAGATTGATAAACTTTTGTACTGTTTGTTCAGATAGTCCATCAATGTTTACACCTTCTTTTGATACAAAACGAGCAAACTTTTTCAATTGTTTTGCAGGACAATTAGGATTGATGCAGTGCAATGTCTTGGTAGCACTACTTTCGCTTTCCATTACTTCTGTGGCAGCTTTGCAGACAGGACAAGTGCACGGAATTGCAAGTTTACCAATAGTTTCCGTAACATTGATAACCTTTGGAATAATCTTGTTTGCCTTTATTACCTCAATTTTGGTACCCTTATCGCCTATACCAAGACGTTCACATTCCGATATATTGCAGAGACTTGCACGTTTTACAGTTGTACCTTCTAAGTTTACAGGTTTAAAAACAGCAACAGGTGAGATGGTTGAAGCAGCACACGACCATTCTATATATTCTAGTTCGGTAGCTGCACTCTCGTCCTGCCACTTGAAAGCATAGCCTCCTCGTGTAGCGTGGTGCCCTGTCACGCTTCCCGAAGTGGCATATATGGTGTCGTCATACGAAATAACGAGACCATCGACAGGGTAGTCAAAAGTATTCAATTTAACTGTCCATTCCTGAATAACTTTATCTATGCTTTCCTGTGTAGGGTGGATTATTTGTTCATGTTCTACTGTTTTAAAGCCTAAATGTTCGAGAAAGGCCATTTGTTTTCCCCAAGTTACGATGTCCTCGTCGGTGTGAACCAATGTGAAAGGTATCCATCGAATGTGTCGTGACTTTACTGCATCAATGTTTTTTAGTGTGAGCGACCCAGACGCAAGGTTACGTGGGTTGGCATATTCTTCACCCATTTCCATATTGAATACGTTGAAATCAGTATAGCTAATAATAGCTTCGCCACGGATAACAATGTGTCCAGTGTTGCTAATCGTAGGTAAAATGCCATCGATTGCACTTGCAAGATGCGTGATATTCGTACCGATATGTCCATTACCTCGTGTTACAATTTTCGATAACTTGCCATTATCGTATGTAACAACTAATGTAAGACCATCTAATTTCCACGAAAGCCAAATAGGTTTACCCTCAGCCCATTTTGCAAGTTCGGCTGTACTCTTCGTCTTCGCAAGCGAAAGGGCTGCATATTCGTGTTCTTCCTTTTCACCCACAATACTATCTGCACTTACGTTTGCAGTTGGCGAGTCGGGTAGGATAGTATCTGTTTCTTCTTCCAGCCTTTTCAGGCGGTCGAAAGTTGCATCCCATTCATGGTCCGACATCATTTCTGCCTTACCATTATAATATGTATCGGAAGCTTTGTTGAGCTTATCAACAAGTTCCCTCATCATAGCTAATTTGTCCTCTTGCATATATTAATAGTTATTTGTAAATATGGTAGGTGCCTCCATCGCTTTCGCAAAACTTCTGCAAAAGCTTTTGAATAAACTCTGCATTTTGTCTTACTGAAATTTCGTTACCATCGTATCCATTGATTAGTACCAGCAAATGAGAGGTATCAATAGTTATCTTTGTGCGTTCATGGTCGGAAGTTGGTGTACCCACTCCGCCTACTTCATCTCTGTAAACAGGCAGACCGTGAATGTTAATCATACCTCTCCCTATACCCTCGTAAGGTTCTCCTTCCTTTCCAATGCCCAATGTTAAGGTGTTGCCCACGAATTTATTGGCATCGAAACCGCCAATACTATAGCCATACGCCATAGAAGCAAGGTTTATAAGGTCTACCAATGTATCTATTTGATAAAGGGCTTTACCTTGTAAAACACGTCTTATAAGTGCTTCAGAAGCAGGACGATAACGTGATGGATCCTTTCCGCAAGCACGATAAATACTACGAGTGGCTGCAATGCCAGATATATCTTTTAATGTTTCTGTGGTAAGTTCAGCTTTGAACTTTTGTTCAAGTGTGTTTATTTCATCCCAAAGAGGCTGACTGTATTGCGAGTTTTTTACTCTGGCTTCAACACAAGCGCCTACAAAATTAGGACAAACAGATTCTATTTCGTTACTTACTATTATTTCCATATATTCTTTATAAGTTCTTTATCTGCTGCCATCCAGTTTAAAGAATCGAATTCTTCAATTTTTAGCCATTTAGCATTGATGTGCGAAAGAAGTTTGAAATTGTAGTCACGCGCCAAACATTCGTATGCTGTGAGGGTAATTATGAAATCGGGATACTTGTAAGTTATGGTTCCTAATTTCTTACCAATGTAAATATCCCAGTCCATTTCTTCTTTTATTTCTCGAAGTAATGCCTCGTAATTGCTTTCTCCAGGTTTCACCTTTCCGCCAGGAAATTCCCAGTGTTCAGCTACATATTCTGGACCTTTTCGAAGTCGTTGTGTGCAAAGATACTTATCGTCTTTCCGAACGACAGCACAAACCACATTTATAAACTCATTCTCCATCACCGCCATTAATTTTCTACAAATATACTACAAATAAACCAATGTCTGAATATTTTTACAAAAATATCATGCTAAAACCTTTCCACTTAATATCTTTTATATACCTTTGTGGGCGTTTTTAAAAGATGCAATTTAATTATTACTAATTTTAAATATAAATAAAAGAAATGTCTACATTAACAATCGCGATTATTATCGTTTTTGTTCTTGGCTATGCATCGATAGCCATGGAAAGCTTAGTGAAAATTGACAAGGCTGCTATTGCTTTGTTGATGTTTGTATTTTGTTGGACACTATACATGTTCGACCCTACACCTTTTGTTCAGTTAATGCATGCTAGCAATGCCTCTGAATGGACAGGGAACATTACAGAGTTTGTAAATAAACTTATCATAGAACATTTAGGTGATACCTCAACGACTCTGTTCTTCTTGATGGGTGCAATGACAATAGTTGAAATTGTTGACCAAAATGGCGGTTTCAACTGGGTAAAAGGTGTTATGCAAACGAAGTCGAAGCGTGCTTTATTGTGGCGTATAGCATGTATGACTTTTTTCCTATCGGCTATTTTGGACAACCTTACCACAAGCATCGTTATGATCATGATTCTTCGTAAGCTCATCAGTAACAAGGAGGACCGAATGATTTATGCTGCATTGGTAATTATTTCAGCTAATTCAGGTGGTGCTTTCTCGCCAATTGGTGATGTTACGACTATCATGTTGTGGAATGCAGGAACAATTACAGCAGCAGGAGTCATTAGTGAAATCTTTATACCTTCAATTGTTTCTATGGTTATTCCTGCATTTATTATGCAGTATATGCTCAAAGGCGAACTTGCTGTTACAGGACAATCTGAATCAGAAAACGATGAAGCTGGAGAGTTTGGAAGTTCGCAACGAAAAATAGTATTTACTATTGGTGTTGGCGGTCTTTGCTGTGTGCCAATCTTTAAATCTATCACTCATCTTCCCCCATTCGTTGGTATTATGCTTGTTTTAGGCTTATTGTGGACTATAACAGAAATTTTTTACCATCAGTTACATCGTGTAAAAGGTGATGGTGTAACCTTCGCAAAACGTGTAACAAGTCTATTGTCACGTATAGATATGTCTACTATTCTTTTCTTCCTCGGTATCTTGATGGCGGTTGCTTGTTTGGAAGAAATTGGAGTATTGATGAATCTTGGTAAGTCATTAAATACTATATTTGATGAAAACCATTATGCAGTAACAGGAATTATTGGTGTTCTTTCTTCTATCGTTGATAATGTTCCTTTAGTTGCAGGCAGTATGGGTATGTATCCTATTCAAGCTGCAGGTGATATGGCTGTTGATGGTATCTTCTGGCAATTACTTGCTTATTGCGCTGGTGTCGGTGGTTCTATGCTTATCATTGGTAGTGCTGCAGGTGTGGTAGTTATGGGTTTGGAGAAGATTACTTTCGGTTGGTATATGAAGAAAATTACTTGGATAGCTTTCGTAGGCTATGTTGCAGGTATTCTTTCTTATTACATTGTTCGTACATTTATTTTCACAACTCCATTGTAAGGAAAAATAAATAAAAAAGCCCCTATCAAAATGAAACTTTTATCTTGATAGGGACTTTTTTATTTTATAATATTTTGTGCAACTTACTTGCTTATTCTTTATTTCTTATTCTATTTTCTTTCTTCTGAATTCAAAATATCTATTAACAACGAAAAGTTTTTAATGAAAAGCATGCACAAATGAAAAAGAATTGCGTATATTTGCAACTCTAAAAACTTATTTTTTTAAATGTGGAAATAAAATTCTTATAACCATTATATACCAATAATTAAAAACAAATCAAATTATGGAAATACCATTTGCAGAGTCTTGGAAAATCAAGATGATTGAACCAATCAAGAAAAGTACACGCGAAGAAAGAGAACAATGGCTAAAGGAAGCTCATTACAATGTATTCCAGCTCAAAGCAGAGCAGGTTTATATTGATTTGCTTACCGATAGTGGTACAGGTGCAATGTCAGATCGTCAGTGGGCAGCGATGATGTTAGGCGATGAAAGCTACGCTGGTGCAACTTCGTTCTATAAATTCGAGGAAACCGTACAGAACATTCTTGGATTGAAGTATATTATTCCAACTCATCAAGGACGTGCTGCTGAGAACGTACTCTTCTCATTCCTTGTAAAGGAAGGTAACGTTATTCCTGGAAATGCACATTTCGATACTACTAAAGGACACATTGAAAGCCGTAAAGCACACGCTATTGACGTAACGACTGACGATGCAAAAGATACACAAAAAGAAGTTCCTTTTAAAGGTAATGTTTGCCTTAAAAAGCTAGAGAAGGTGCTCCAAGAAAATAAAGGTAACGTCCCATTCATGGTGCTTACAGTTACTAACAACACTGTAGGTGGTCAGCCTGTCAGCATGAAGAATATTAAGGAGACATGTGCTCTTTGCCACAAATATGGTATACCTGTAGTAATGGACTCTGCACGTTTTGCAGAGAACGCTTACTTTATTAAGGTACGTGAAGAAGGATATGCTGATAAGAGTATCAAGGAAATTGTTCGTGAAATGTATGCTGAAGCTGATGCAGCAACTATGTCAGCGAAGAAAGACGGCGTAGTAAATATGGGTGGTTTCATTGCTACAAATAATAAGGAATGGTTTGAGGGCGCAAAGATGTTCTGTATTCCAATGGAAGGTTATGTAACCTATGGAGGTATGAGCGGACGCGATCTCAACGCACTTGCGCAAGGTTTAGATGAGAATACAGAGTTTGATATGCTTCAGACCCGTATCCATCAGGTAGAGTATCTTGCAAAGAAACTTGATGAATATGGAATTCCTTATCAACGTCCTGCTGGTGGTCATGCAATATTCGTAGATGCAAGTAAAGTACTTACCCATGTACCAAAGGAAGAATTCCCTGCACAAACATTGACATGTGAACTTTATCTTGAAGCTGGTATCCGTGGTGTAGAGGTTGGATATATGCTTGCCGACCGTGATCCTGAAACTGGTGAGAATCGTTTTGGGGGACTTGATCTTCTACGCTTAGCAATTCCTCGTCGAGTATATACAGATAATCATATGGATGTGGTTGCAGCTGCTTTGAAGAATGTTTTTGATCGTCGCGAAAACGTTACACGTGGCGTTGCTATTGAGTGGGAAGCTCCGTTAATGCGTCACTTTACTGTGAAGTTGAAACGTCTCGGTTAATGCATTTGATAGATATAGCTTAACATTAATAGTTTTATCTACATCTAACAATAGGGAGTATCATAAAAATGATACTCCCTATTATTTTTTAATACCCTTAAGTCCCAATTTAATTTTGTTGTTGATAGGTTGGTTGAAATCTTCTAGCTCTTTTATTTTATTTGTGATGTGGTGATGGGAATCTTTTTTCTACTGGATCCTTAAGAGGCGTTGAAGGCAAAAGTTTCTTTCTTTTTAGACTTGCTAAACTATATGCGTATCCCCACTGAATATCTACTGTCTCTTTTTGGTTCTATATCTGTTTATTCTGAGAAATAAAAAAGAGTTTAGATATAATTATCTAAACTCTTTTGTGATTCCGGCGGGATTCAAACCCACAACCTTCTGATCCGTAGTCAGATGCTCTATTCAGTTGAGCTACGGAACCAATCTTTATGGTTGCATCTTTAGAACTTAATTGTCGTTCTTTAATTGCGAGTGCAAAGATACAAGTTTTTATTGTTACTGCCAAATATTTTTCAATATTTTTTTAAAAAGAAATTACTCTTCATCGTGCAAAACGGGCAGTTGGATGTGATAATATACAGCCACAAAGCGAATTAGGATGATTAAAAGAAAAGTTGCAATAACTGTAAAGGTAATATTGCAATTTAACGCTAACAACATCCAATAAAGCACCCCACCCGCAACGCTTGCGATAGCATATATCTCTTTGTGGAAGATGACAGGCACATTGTTTAATAATACATCGCGAATAACCCCACCCGCAACTCCTGTGATACACCCCATAATGATGGCAACCCAGAATGGATGCCCCAGTGATAAGGTCTTTTGCATACCAGCAATAGTAAAGAATGCCAAACCTAACGTGTCGAATACGAACCATGCGTTGTCCAATTTCTTCATGCGCTTCCTAAGTACTATTGTTAGGAGCAAAGCTACCGTAGTAACAAGCAAGTATCGAATGTCAGTTGTCCAGAAAGGTCTGACACCTAACATAGTATCTCGTATAGTTCCACCACCTATGGCTACTGCAATGCCGCATACATATCCACCAAACCAGTCGAAATTTTTCTCTGCGGCATGCCTTATTCCAGAAATGGCGAAAGCAAATATTCCTAAGCCTTCTATAAGTTCTAAAAGTGTTTCAGCAAATTTTGGGTCAGTAAATGTCATTGTTTGTTTTTTGTTGTGATACGGCTACAATTTATTTGTTAACAACATTCTGTGGATTTCCTGTAATAAATGCTTTGATATTTTCAACACAGATATCCATTAGTCGTTGTCGTGCTTCTATTGTAGCCCATGCAATATGTGGCGTGATGTAAGCATTCGGCTGTTTTAATAGCGGATTGTCTTTGTGTGGAGGTTCTTGCTCCATTACATCAGCACAATATGCTTTCAGATGTTTCTTTTTCAGCGCATCTGCTACTGCCTCTTCATCAATAAGTGCACCACGACCAGTATTTATTAAAATGGTTCCTGGACGCATTTGTGCCAATACATCTTTATTTATCAAATGTGTATTTTCCTTAGTTAGAGGACAATGAAGAGTAATGATGTCAGCGGTATGATAAAGACCTTCCAAAGTAGTCTTGCGAATCCATTCTGGTAAATTACTACTATTTTTACTTGTATAGGCTGAAATATCCATACCTAACATGTGTCCGACCCATGCTACCTTTGTACCGATATTGCCTAATCCTATTATACCCAATGTTTTCCCTGCAAGTTCAAAGAGAGGCTCGTCCCAATAGCAGAAAGTTTTTTTAGCACTCCATACACCCTTGCGTGTCTCGCTAGAATAATAATCAGCATGGGTTGCTACATTCAGTAGATGGGCAAATACAAATTGCGTAACACTATCTGTGCTATAAGCTGGAATATTGGTTACGATGACACCATGGTCTTTAGCTGCTTGTAAGTCAATATTATTAAATCCAGTAGCTAATTCTCCAATATATTTTAGTTTGGGTAGCTGTTCAATAATCTCTCTTGTCATATTTATTTTATTGACAAGAACAATTTCAGCATCTTTAGCTCTTTCTACTATTTGATCTTCTTCAGAGTAGTCGTAAAATACGAATTCTCCTAATTCTTTCACGCCGTCCCAAGATATATCGCCTGGGTTAGCTGCATAACCATCTAAATCTACAATTTTCATATCTTTCAATTTTTATATCTGTCTCCCCAACATTGCACCATCCATTGATAATGCTTTTCCTCTTGAGGAGAATGTTGTGCATGCCAAAAGCGCTTGTCAATAAGCGCATCGGGCAAATATTGTTGTTCTATAAAGTGTCCTGGAAAATCATGAGGATATTTGTATCCGTCGTGATACCCAAGTGAAGTCATTAGCTTTGTTGGTGCATTGCGAAGCGGTAATGGAACTGGTTGATTGCCACTATTTTGTACTTCTGCTAATGCTGCGTCTATTCCAAGATATACAGAATTACTTTTTGGTGATACTGCAAGATATACTGCAACTTCAGCCAATGCAATTCGAGCTTCGGGCCAACCTATTTTCATTACAGTGTCAAAGGCTGCATTTGCCAAAAGCAAAGCATTTGGATTAGCCAATCCTATATCTTCTGCTGCACTAATAACCAACCTCCGAGCAATAAATTGCGGATCTTCTCCTCCTTCTATCATTCTTGCCATCCAATAAAGCGTGGCATCAGGATCACTTCCGCGAATTGATTTGATGAATGCAGAGATAATATCGTAGTGCATTTCACCATCTTTATCGTACGCTAAAGGATTTTGTTGTAGGCAGGATACAACGCTATCGTTTGTGATTATACTTTTATCTTTATTATTCTCCGATGCTTCAATGGTAAGCTCAAGAATGTTTAATAACTTTCTAGCATCTCCACCACTATACCGCAACAGTGCTTCAGTTTCTTTGAGATGAATATTCTTTTCCTTAAGATAAACATCTTTTGTAATGGCTTGTGTGAGTAATTTGAGCAGTTCGTCTTTATCCAAACTCTTAAGTACATATACTTGACAGCGCGATAACAGCGGTCTAATAACCTCGAAAGAGGGGTTTTCAGTAGTTGCACCAATGAGTGTAACGATTCCTTTTTCAACAGCTCCAAGTAATGAATCTTGTTGAGATTTTGAAAACCTATGTATCTCGTCAATAAACAAAATAGGTGAGGGCGAGTTAAAAAAACGTCCACTTTTAGCTTTTTCTATTACGTTTCGTACATCTTTTACACCGCTTGCTATGGCAGATAAAGTGTAAAATGGAGTTTCAAGTTTGTTAGCAATAATTTGCGCTAATGTTGTTTTTCCCACTCCAGGAGGTCCCCACAGAATGAATGAAGATATGCGTCCTGAGTCTATCATGTTTCTCAAGACCGCTCCTTTTCCCACTAAATGACTTTGTCCGACATATTCGTCAAGTGTATGTGGGCGCATTCTTTCTGCTAATGGTTCCATTCTGTATAATGTAGATGTATATATGCAAAGATAAGAAATCTATTTGATTTTTCCAACCTCTTTGCTCGATTTTTCGCTGTAGCTTTATTTTTACTATAATTTTCTTGCAAGTTTAGTTTTTAGTATTTACTTTTGCACCACTATCTATAAATATATTGTTAATAAAGGAATAATATGAAGCAACAAGGGAAATCACTCTCATTGAAGAATCTAACAAAATCTACTGTTTGGGAAATACAGGAGAATGATGTGTTCCGCCTATGGAGTCAAGCGGAGCGTGATGCAGATTTAAAGGATAATGAAAATCATTATCTAGATGTTATTAAGAGTGCTTTTACCATCGAAGAAGTGAAAGTAGACAGACCTGAAGTAATTGCCAAATATGAGGAACGCGGCTATAAAATCGGACAAATTAAGTTAGACGACAGTACAGTTGCGAAATGGGCGATAAAGAAAAAGCCTATCAATCGTATTTCGGACCTTACTAAGGACAATATACATCGTATTTCAGCAAGAAAGATAGTTGAAGTACTTGAACGTAATTTCGGTGGTGGTTGGGAAAGCTTATCAAAGAATATTCAAGATATTATTCTTAGTGCATTTGAAGTAAGCACCACTACACTGCCAACTGCTCGTTTAAAGAAAAGTGGGGGCTTGTATGAAAAGAAAGTTGCAGAAGGATATGAAGTCCTTGAAATAAATAAGGGGGGGTGGACAGAAGCTATCTTCGTAAAGGAGATTACTGAAAAGCCAGATGACGATATGGATTTTGACGATTTGGATATCGAAATTCCTGTTACTAAGAAGCCTGACTTTGATGATATGGACGATGAAGAAGACTTCCCAAAAGATAATGATGACGATAATGACGAAGATGAGTTCGATGATGATAAATTCATAGAAGAAAGTTACAGAACTACATTCGAAACTAATCCAGAAGATTTAGATATACAGGCTGAAGATATCACTGATGATAGCTTCTAATGAATGAACTTCAAAAGAGCCTAAATTCAAGTAAATAAATTATTTGAATTTAGGCTCTAACCTATTTTAATCATGATTGTAGAAAATCTTACGGATCACTTACTTTATAATTTTTTACAGTATTTAATTTCTTCAAGATGTTTATTCTTTTAAGAATTTTAAAAGTTCTATTGGGCTAATTTGCAAGCGAGTATTTTAAACTTTATAATAGCTGTAGCTTTGAATTTTAATATAAGATAGAGTATAATGAAAATTCTTAAATGAGAGAAATTATTCAAAGTTCCAATGGGAACGTAAATTTGCTATACGAAAGTAAATCGAAAATTTATAATTACAAAAAATAAAAACATAATTACGTTTTTTGAATTTGTAATTATATCTTTTGAAATTTATCATTACTTTTTATAATTGGTAATTCCCATTTTTAATAAGTAGGGGGATAAGTCCTCATAATAACATAATGCATTTACCCAATATAAGCTCAAAATAACGGGTCTGCTGTAAATAATGCTTTTATCCAAAACCTTTTTATCTGACCTAAAATTACGAATAAAGCCACAATAGCTATCTTATTATTTTGGACATGTTAATCTAATTGTATGGCTTTATCTGTTCAACTAAACGGACTTGTCTGTACAATAAATTGCAAAAAGGAGTCCAATCAATAAATTTGTCTATAATATCTTCATTATCCTTAATAATGAATTTTTATTCATTCATAAGATTCGGAATGCTTAAGTGTAATATAAAAAATAAAAGAGGGTGTGTCAAAATTGATACATCCTCTTTTTATTCTTCCTTTACCTTG
>NZ_JABZSJ010000093.1:0-5416 GCF_015262605.1 Prevotella aurantiaca
TTATTAGATAGTTACAAGGATTTTAAGCACATTTTTGTCATATAGGCCTATTTTTCAAATGCCATGATAGCTCTATCAAATCGTTAGAGCGTTTAAGATAGATCTCCTTTTACCTGATTTTGCCAAGTGAAAAACACTTTTTCTCTCCTACTCTATCCTTCCTGCATTTTTCTTTTGATAGTTGAAAACAAGAGCGTAAATACGATATTAAATGTCAAAAAAAGTAACTCCGCACAACCATCTGACTACCAACGTATTGCAATAGTACCTGTTTTACACGACAAAAGTGCCTGTTTTATCGTGCAAAACAGGCTCTTTTACAACGCAAAACAGCCTCTTTTGCAAAACCATAACATAAGCATTGTTTTTTACATGAATTATTTTAACAAAACCAAAGAAAACCTCTCACCTTTCCATCATAACCAAGATAGAAACAAAACAAAGTAGCATTCAAAAAGAGAACAAACATGAAGCGAATTTACAACACCTACTTATAATCTGAAATTCGCCTATTTTTATTTTGCCGTTCAAGCTATTTGGCGTACCTTTGCACCCACTATCACATTATAATTAATGTCGAACGATAACAACTTTAAGCTTTTAAGCAAAATCAATTCGCCTGCCGATTTAAGAAAATTGAGCATTGACGAGCTACCTATTTTATGCGAAGAACTGCGTAAAGATATCATTCAAGAAGTGGCCGTAAACCCCGGACACCTCGCATCAAGCCTTGGCGCAACCGAAATTACAGTAGCTTGCCATTATGTATTCAATACTCCTGAAGACAGAATTGTATGGGATGTAGGCCATCAAGCATACGGACACAAGATACTAACTCATCGCCGTGAGTGCTTTTGCAAGAATAGAAAGAAAGACGGACTCATGCCTTTCCCTTCGCCAAAGGAAAGCGAATATGATACATTTACTTGTGGTCATGCTTCTAATTCTATTTCAGCAGCATTGGGAATGGCAGTAGCTGCCAAGATGACCCAGCACCCAGAACGTCACGTTGTAGCCATTATTGGCGACGGAGCAATGAGCGGTGGCTTGGCTTTCGAGGGCTTAAACAATGCTTCTAGCCAACCAAACGACTTGCTTATCATCTTGAACGACAACGACATGTCGATAGATAGAGCTGTTGGAGGCATGCAACAATACCTGCTAAACCTTGATACAAACGAGACTTACAACCGCATTCGTTTCAAGGCTTCGCAATGGTTGCACGCTAAAGGTATATTGACCGATGAGCGCCGAAAGGGCATTATTCGTCTGAACAATGCCATAAAGTCGGCTCTTTCTCAACAGCAGAACCTCTTTGAGGGTATGAATATACGCTACTTCGGGCCATTCGATGGAAACGATGTAAAAGAAGTGGTGAGGCTATTAAACCAGCTTAAGAATATGAAAGGTCCGAAACTGCTGCATCTACACACCGTAAAAGGCAAGGGATACGAACCTGCTGAGAAGAGCGCAACAGTATGGCACGCACCTGGTAAATTCGATCCTGAAACAGGAAAGCGCCTTATACAGGACGAAAGTAATAAGCCACCGAAGTTCCAAGACGTATTCGGACACACCCTTTTAGAGCTTGCTAAAAGCAATTCACGCATTGTTGGCGTTACTCCCGCTATGCCAACAGGCTGCTCAATGAATATTATGATGAAGGAAATGGGCGACCGTACCTTCGACGTAGGAATTGCCGAGGGACACGCTATGACCTTCTCTGCTGGTATGGCAAAGGACGGACTACAGCCATTCTGCAACATTTATAGTGCATTCTCGCAACGCGCATACGACAATATCATTCACGATACTGCCATTCTGAACCTCCCTGTCGTCCTATGTTTGGACCGTGCAGGTCTTGTTGGCGAAGATGGTGCAACTCATCATGGCGCATTCGACATGGCTTTTCTACGCCCAATCCCTAACATTACCATCGCTTCACCGATGGACGAACACGAATTACGCCACCTTATGTATACTGCTCAACTGCCCGAAAAAGGTTTCTTCGTAATCAGATACCCTCGTGGAGGCGGTGTATTGGTAGACTGGCAATGCTCTATGAAGGAAGTAGAAGTAGGCACAGGACGTAAGCTTTACGATAAAACACTGGGTTCCGACCCAGAAAAAACAGCGAAAAGTGTGGCCGTTCTTACCTTTGGTCCAATTGGACACGATGTGTTGAAGGCTATCGAAGAACTGGAACAAGAGAATAAATGTGTAGGTCGCATTGCTCACTACGATATGCGTTTCCTAAAGCCAATAGATGAAAACATACTTCAAGAGGTGGGAAATAACTTCTCAGAAGTTATCACAGTGGAAGACGGAATAAGGAATGGAGGACTTGGAACGGCCGTTATGGAATGGCTAAACGAACACAACCATTGCATACACGTACAGAGATTAGGACTCCCAGACCAGTTTATTGAACAGGGAACAGTGCAGGAACTCCGACAATTATGCGGAATTGACAAAAACAATATAAAGCAAGAGATAGAGAAAAGTTTGTTAGTTACAACTTACAAAACAGAAGTATGAAGATTATTATAGCAGGGGCATTCGACATCGGAACCTATTTAGCACAATTCCTTTCTCGCCACAATTATGACATCATACTTATTGACGAGCATGAAGAGAATCTTAATAAGATAGGACAAGACTACGACCTTCTCACGTTGCAAGGAAAGGCAACAAGTATTAAAGTGCTACAAGAAGCTGACGTAAAGCATGCCGACCTTTTTGTAGCAGTAGACCCAATGGAAACTACCAATATTACGGCTTGCACCATGGCGCATAACCTTGGTGCCAAGAAAACTGTTGCCAAGATTGATAATCCTGAATATATGGAGCCGAAAAACCAAGAGCTGTTTAAGCAATTGGGTATCGATAGCCTTATCTATCCCGAACTATTGGCCGCAAAAGATATCATAAGCGGATTGAAAATGTCGTGGGTTCGCCAGCGCTGGGACGTTCATGGCGGTGCATTAGTCATGCTTGGCATAAAGCTGCGCAAGACTTGTGAAATATTAGACAAACCTCTTAGAGAAATAAGCGGGCCTAACGACCCTTACCATATCGTTGCTATCAAGCGCAGAACAGAGACAATCATTCCTAATGGTAACGAAACTTTGCAACAAGAAGACCTCGTTTACTTCATGACAACTAAGGAATACATTCCTTATATACGTAAACTCACAGGCAAAGAACATTATGTTGATGTGAAAAATGTAATGATTATGGGTGGTGGACGCACTGCTGTTCGTGCCGTAAAGATTATGCCTGAATACATGAATGTCAAAGTCATAGAAAGAAGTATCGACCGCTGTGAATATCTAAACGATATTATTGACGAATCGAAACTTGTCATCAATGGCGATGGACGTGATACCGACTTGCTCATAGAAGAAGGTATCCGACACACGCAAGCCTTTGTTGCAGTTACTCCAAATGCCGAAACTAACATTCTTGCATGCTTGGCTGTAAAGAGCTTGGGCGTGAAAAAGACAATTGCTGCAGTAGAAAACTTCGACTATATAGACATGGCTGCCAACTTAGATATTGGTACTATCATTAACAAGAAGGCGATTGCGGCAGGCTATATCTACCAAATGCTACTCGATGCCAATGTTGATAATGTGCGTTTCCTTATGTCTGTCGATGCCGACGTTGCTGAATTCATTCCAGTTCAAGGCTCGAAGATAACACAAAAGCCTATTAAAGACATGCACTTACCAAGCGGAATGACAATCGGTGGACTAGTTCGTCGCGACGAAGGTATGCTTGTTTCGGGTAATACACAGATTGAAGCGGGCGATATTGTTGTCGTTTTCTGCTACAACACCAATATGAAGAAGGTGGAACAACTGTTCAATTAAAAATAGTAAGAGAGGTTAGCAATGCTCAATCTAAAGACTATATCAAAAATTATAGGTGCGCTTTTAGGAATAGAAGCCTTACTGATGTCGCTTTGCCTATGTGTTTCGCTTTGGTATCATGATAACGATGTAACGGCATTCATATGGACTATAATCATCACTTCGGTAGCTGGTGGAGCCTTCCGACTATTGGGAAGACACTCTAACAACACCATTAACCGCAGAGATGCCTACTTTGTTGTGGCAATAACATGGGTCATTTTCTCACTTTTCGGAACCTTGCCGTTTCTCATTAGTGGATATATCACAAATTTCACCAATGCCTTTTTCGAAACAATGTCGGGTTTTACGACTACTGGTGCTACCATTGTTGACTTCCCAGAACATTTCCCAAAAGGCTTGTTATTCTGGCGTTCGCTAACTCAATGGATTGGCGGTTTGGGTATCGTTTTCTTCACTATTGCGATTCTTCCGTCTCTTGTTGGCGGTTCGCTTAAGGTGTTTGCGGCAGAGTCTACTGGCCCTATTAAGAGTAAACTGCACCCTCGGATCAGCACAGGAGCTAAATGGATATGGGTAGTTTACTTTGTTCTTACAGCGGCATGCGTTGTTAGTTACAAGGTATGCGGCATGAGTTGGTTTGATGCTTTCAACTATGCTATGACAAGCACAGCTACCGGTGGCTTTAGCACGGAAAGCGGTTCGATTGCTACTTTCCACTCTCCAGCCGAAGAATATGTCTGTACCATCTTCTGTTTTCTATCGGGTATAAACTTCACTTTGCTCTATGCTTCGGTGGTAGGCCTTAAGTTTAAGCATCTAATTAAGAACAGCGAGTTCAAGTTTTATTCTATTATGATTGCGGGTTTCAGTCTCTTTATCATGATAGAACTTATCTTCCGACTTAACTACGATGTAGAGCATGCTTTCCGTAGTTCTATCTTCCAGGTGGTATCTTTTATTACTACGACAGGCCTTTTCAGCGATGATGCAGCTAAATGGCCTCATGTTACCTGGGTTGTTCTTGCGGCGTGTATGTTCTTCGGAGGTTCTTCTGGTTCTACAAGTGGTGGTATCAAGAGCATACGTGGCGTTATGTTGCTAAAGGTTGTAAAGAACGAATTCCGCCAAATACTACACCCTAATGCTGTTCTTCCGATGAAGATAGACGGCTATAACGTTCAAATGTCTAAGCGTGTAACTCTGTTAGGGTTTATTGGTTTGTACCTTTTTCTTGCCGTTATTTGTGCTTTCACGATGATTGCAGCAGGCATTGACTCAACCAATTCTATGACAATTACACTCAGTTGTCTTGGCAACGTTGGTCCAACGTTAGGTTTAGAGATTGGTCCAACCATGTCATGGAACGAATTACCCGACTTCGCTAAGTGGATTAGCTCGTTCTTAATGCTTGTTGGACGACTTGAATTATTCTCTGTTTTAGTGCTCTTCACGCCCTCTTTTTGGAAGGAAAATTAGCAAAAAAGGGCTTATGTGACAAAAATGTGCTTATTTTAGCGTCGTTTTCTCTTATGTGACAA
>NZ_JABZSJ010000041.1:0-23756 GCF_015262605.1 Prevotella aurantiaca
AGTAAATAAAAGCGTTCCGTGAGCTTTCAGCCTACCAAATGTCCATTACGCCTTAAATCCATTTTTTTAGTCTTTATATTATATTTTATGAACGGAAAACAGACAGTAAAGTTGTAATGATTTATCATTATTGCAAATGTTGCTTAATAAGTTAATAACCAATGTCTTACAAAAGAGGTTATTTTGCAATGCGAAAGAGCCTATATTGTAAGCTAAAACAGGCACTTTTGTAGCGCAAAACAGATGCTATTACAAAGTAAAACCAATATCATTATTTTTTCTTGCGATAATCTTTACAATGATAAATTCTTTTTCTACATTCTCTTTGAGCAAAAATTGGGACTTACTTTTGTGAATGAGTTACTGCCAAACTGGTACTTCTGTTATTTAAACAGAGGTGTAACTTCTAATAAACACAAAAAAAGCAATATCCTTTCCAACATCTTTCTTAAATGAAAGTTTGCGGAAAGGATATTGCTTTTATAGTTTAATGCCATCAATAATCATGCAAATTGCACAGCTTCATGGATTAGGCATTAACTTATTTTTCTCTTTCTTATTCCTTTTCAGCTTTATCAGCCTTCTTAGATCTCTTTGCTTTTGCTGGTTTTTCTGCTTCAGCAGGCATCATAAGTTTGTTGAATTCATCGAGAGATACAGACTTCTTCTTCAACTTAACAACACTCTTCAACGCAACCGAAAGCTTACGATCAAGAGCTGCTTCAACGAAAGAATCTATGTTCTCACGCTTCTTCATCATCTCTTCAACGTAATTGTTTACATACTCATCAGGAACGTTATTCATACCATATTGTGCAAATTGTGCACGAGCCATCTGTGAAGCGCTCTCTCTTACATCAGCATCTTCAACCTTAATGTTATTGGCATTTGCTATCTTATCTCTTACAAGATGCCACTTAAGCTCATTGATGCTTGGTTGGTAGTTCTGTTCTACGAACTCTGCACCCTTATCTTTGTTGTTTGAAAGCATGATGCGCTTCAACAAAGCGTCTGGGAATTGTAGGTCACCAACTTTCTTTTCAGCGTATGCGCGAACATCTAACATGAACTTATAGTCAGAGTCTCTTTCAAGTTGTTTGCTTACACCTTCTGCTATAGCAGCACGGAATGCAGCCTCATCGTTGATATTTGCATCAGCGCCATAAACGCTATCCCAAAGTTCTTTGTTGTTTTCTGCATTTACAAAACGAGAGATTTCGGTAATCTGATATGAGAAATCGCCAGTGTGTTCAGCAACTTCTTTGCGGTCAATCTTCAGTAATGATGATATCTCTGCGTCGCCTTCTGGATAAGCTTTGCGTGGGTTGAAGGTAATGATGTCACCTAACTTGCAGCCATCGAAAAGTTTCTTTTGATCTTCAACCTTGATGTATTGAGGCATTAAAACAGCACCTTCTACAGTGATACCTCCTTCGAGAGTATTGCCATTTGCGTCAAGTTCGCGGATATCACCCTTGAGCATATCGCGCTTTTCAGGGTCAAACTCTTGTGCTTTATCGTAATGTCCTGCACGGCTTGCGAACATTTCGATTTGTTGATCAATAAGTTTGTCGTCTACTTTAATATCGTAATATTCGATAGTATCCTTATTTGTAAGTTCGATATCAAACTCTGGTGCGATTGCAATGTCGAACTTAAAGGTGTAAGGAGCTGGCTTTTCAAGTTCTACAGCCTCTTGTGTTTCAGAAGCCATAGGCTGTCCAAGCATATGGATTTTGTTGTCTACAATATATTTTTGAAGGTTTTCACCCAAGATTTTGTTAATGGCATCCATCTTAACTTGTGGGCCAACTTGGCGTTTTAGCAAACCCATTGGCACTTGTCCAGGGCGGAAGCCTGGGATGTTTGCACGCTTGCGATAATCTTTGAGTGCCTTTTCAACTTCTTCTTTGTAGTCAGCTTCTTCGACAACTATAGTCAAAAGACCATTTAGTTTGTCTGGGTTTTCAAATGAAATTTTCATCTTTGAAGTATTATATGTTTATTATTTAATTATCAAATGAATAAGTTTAAGCGGGTGGAACGATAAAATCTTCACCCACTTTGAGGCGCAAAGTTACTTATTTTTTGCCTAACTACATAATATATATATAGAAAAAAAACATTTTTAAGAAATTGTCTTGCTGAATAGAAGTGTAGCAAACAGCAGATGAAAGAAGTAGTAAGATAACACAAAAGCCTCGGAAAACATCGACGTCCTCCGAGGCTGCAAGTTATGGATAATGCTTTATGACAAGCCTTCTATTACGCCATTCACAACGTTAATATGCTCTGCTTGTGGTGTCTTTGGTAGACCTGGCATACGCATGATGGTACCAGCGATGGCTACAACCATGCCTGCACCAGCGTTAATAACAAAGTCGCGAATGGTAATTGTGAAGTCTGTAGGGACTCCGTAAGCCTTTGCGTTCTCAGAGAACGAATACTGTGTCTTGGCAATACATACTGGAAGGTTTTCGAAACCAAGTTCTTTTATGCGCTGTAAGTTGCGTTTTGCAGCTGGAAGCAATACAACTTTAGCAGCTCCGTAAACGTTCTTAGCTATCTTTTCAACCTTTGTTGTAATGTCGTCATTCTCTTCGTAAACGAAGTTAAGTGGTGCCGATGGCTTCTTTTCGATGGTATCAACTACCAAGCGAGCCAGTTCTTCTGCTCCCTTACCACCTTCTCCGAAGGCTGTGTTGATAGCGAAACCAACGCCTTGTGCCTCGCAATGTTCTTTCACAAGAGCTAATTCTTCGTCTGTATCAGAAGCGAAACGATTCAAGCAAACAACAACAGTCTGGCCGAATGCCTTGAGGTTTGCTATGTGTTTATCCAAGTTGCAAAGACCTGCTTTTACGCCTTCTACATTTGGTTTACTTATTTCTGTAACATCGATACCACCGTGCATCTTCAATGCCTGTGCTGTTGCAACCAATACAGTAAGTACTGGAGAAATGCCAGCCTTGCGACATTTAATGTCTAAGAACTTCTCTGCGCCCAAATCAGCACCGAATCCAGCCTCTGTGATACAATAGTCTGCATAGCTCATTGCCATCTTAGTTGCTAAGATACTGTTGCAACCATGTGCGATGTTTGCAAATGGACCGCCATGTATAAATGCTGGTGTGTTCTCGATAGTTTGCACCAAATTAGGGTTAATAGCTTCGTGCAAGAGAGCTACGATAGCACCAGTAACATTTAATTCGCGCAAATATAATGGTTTGCCTTCAAGTGTAATACCAAGAATAATGTTATCAAGACGACGATGCAAGTCCTCTTCATCAGTAGCTAAACATAGGATAGCCATAATTTCTGATGCAGGTGTAATATCGAAACCGCCTTCTGTAAGCAAGCCATCAGTACGGCTTCCTAAGCCTGTAATGACTGTACGGAGGTTGCGATCGTTTACATCTAAGACACGGCGCCACCATATTTCTTTCATTCCGAAGCCATCGTCTTGGTGCTGATACAAGTAGTTGTCTAACAATGCAGCAATCATATTGTTAGCTGAAGTGATGGCATGGAAGTCGCCTGTAAAGTGAAGATTGATTTTCTCCATAGGTAAAACTTGTGCATAGCCACCGCCTGCAGCTCCACCCTTCATACCAAAGCAAGGGCCGAGTGAAGGCTCGCGTAGTGCTGGAATAGCATTCTTACCTATACGATTCATGCCGAGTGCCAAGCCAACGCTAACTGTTGTCTTACCGATACCAGCCTTTGTTGGAGTGATGGCAGTAACAAGAATCAACTTTGATTTTTTTACTTTCTCATCGTCGATGAGGCGGTAAGGCACTTTGGCAATGTGCTTACCAAAGGGCTCAAGTTCTTCTACTGGGATATTAACTTTCTTTGCAATACTATCAATTAATTCAAGTTTTGCCTCGTGAGCAATCTCAAAATCTGTTTTCATTTGTTAGTTCTTCTTTTAAATTTATTAGATGTTAACTGATGATAGTTCGTTGTTATTTGTTTCCAAAATTAGGTAATTTAAATCTTACAGCCAACTTTTTATCGATATATTTGTACTAAAAAATACATAATAGCACATTTTTGAAACATTGTGCAATGGTATTGCAAAGTGCAGATAGCAATACTATAGGTAACAAAGAGCGGTATTGTATTTTTTCGATAGTGATTTACTTATTCTGTGTAAGTTTTGAGATGGTGGAGCGAGTGGGTGTGGAGTGCTTAAAAGAAGGGCTGATGAGAAGATGCGAAAGCATAACATAAGCAATCTGTTTTATACATTATAAAAAGGTATAAAGATACATTTCGATGCTCGAAGCGGTTGTGTTGTTTAATTTATTGAACTTCAACGTTTTATAATACCCGTTGTTTTGCTTTTCAAAACAACCTATTTTGCCATACAATAGTGCCTGTTTTGCATCGCAAAACAGGCACTATTGCAAAGCCATATCGGCACTAATGGTTTATGATAGAATTTTTATTGTAAAATTACGGATATTCTTTCAGTTTTCCTTAGTAAATAAACTAACTTGTATTCCATTAGGATTCGAGTAGCTGTATTCTTGGAATGTTATACCTTATTTATATATAAGGTGGCGTGCAAACTCTATGATGGTGTCTTTGCCACGCTGGAAATCTTCAGAAGTAAGGCTTATTTTATAGTCTGGGTCTATGCCAAATTCGGTCATTTGCTTATTCTTGTCGTACATCGGACAAGCTGAAAAGCGTATTGACCACCCGTTAGGAAGCTCGGCAGAGAATGGCAAACCAGCACCTCCACCTGTACGGTCGCCTATTGTTTTCACATTAGGGAAGCAGCGCATATACTTTACAAACTCGTTAGCAGCCGAGAAAACGCTGCGGTTAGTTAGTACAAATACAGGCTTCTGCCAGCGGATTCCTTTTCCAGGCTTGAGGATTTGCTCTTTTAAAGGCGAGAAATCACTATGCCCTTTACCCGTTTTATGTTGCATATAGCCTACCAGTTCCGACTTATTGGTGAACCTTGCAGCGAGTTCTTCTGCATTAGCAAGCGAGCCTCCACCATTGTTTCGCACATCTAAAATAATAGCTCTACAAGGTTGGAAGTAGAGAAGTATATCGTCAAGATTACCTGCACCTATTCCTCGTTGGAAGCTTTCGCATCGCAAATAACCGATATTATCGTCAAGAATAGTATAGTCCATGCCGCTTGCTATAAGGTAATCGGTCTTTAAATACTTTCGTAAGAGTGAATCAGAAAAGTTTTGTGGGTAGTCTTCGTGCCATGACCAATAACGCGCAGCATTGAAAGAAGTATATAAATTCACGTGTCCATCTTTCAATTCGGATAGCATATTTGCCATTACTTCGAACTGTTGACGTTCTGACATTGAATTGTCGAACTGCTTTAAGTACTTATTTCGTACTGCATTCCAATCTATTTCTTTCTGTTCAAAGAAGCAATAGTGCTCATCAATAATCTTCCAAAGAGCTTCAGCATTACCCTGAATGGTATTCTGATACTCGTCGTTTGTAACACAAGACGAGAGGAACGATATTATAAATAATGTGTATGAAAGCACAAAAGCAGTATGGCGAAAGTGTCGTATATACTTTTTCATTACGGAATAATCTTTGAAATCGAAAATGTTCGTACAACGCCTAACACAAAGAGGTTGCTCCATGTGTGATATTTCAAGCTATTTACGCGTGCTTGTTGAAAGTCGCCTAAATAGCCTAAACGTAACGTTGTATGGCGCAAAGTAAAGTCGAGGGTAAGCATTTGTCTAAGCGAGGGAGTAGAAAACATAGTGGTAGGCACCATGTTATGGTCGTAATCGCCTTTTGAAAATATTTCGTAGTAGCTTTGACCGAAGTTGGGTGCAAACATCAAACCGACGAGTGGGGCTTGCACTTCGTATCGAACTTGGAAAGGCTTGCCCCATAACCTAAATGCATAGGTAGCTGAAGCTGATGGCGCAAGATTCATGTTCAGATACACTTGGGCAGGATTATTGCCATTGCGCATATTGTATAGGAAACCAATATTGGCATCAATGCCACCGCCAGCCGTAGCTGTTAATGTGCCATTGCCTAACATCCATTTTCCAAAAGCGTAATGCACATTATATTGAAAGTTATACATTCCGCCTATATTGTTGTTTCTCTGCGAAGCGTTGTGCGTGTATGATAAGCGGGTTTGATGGATAATCTCACGCAAAATAGGCGTGCCATTATTACGTAACGTATGAGAAATGTAACGAATCTCGCCTCCTTCGTATGCACTTGGCGACAGATAGGTGTCTAATTGACTAACTTTTCCAAAACCAACAAGCTGCGCTTTGGTAATAATTTTACTAGACCGCAATGTGTCTTGCGCATGAATAGTAAAGCTATATAGTAACAATGAACAGGCGAAAAGTATTTTCCTCAACATCACAATATCTTTAATTATCAAAGAATTGTAGCGTTAGCTGTTGCTCTCCGCTATTGTCATCTTTCGGTTTGTCAGTCTTTGCAGTAGGCTCTGTAGGCTCTTCGACTTTGGTTTCAGCGGGCTTTTCAGGTTGTTCTACGATAGTTTCTGCCTCAACAGGCTCTGCTATTTCAACATCTTCTACCTCTTCAGGTTCAGGAAAACGAATAGGTTCAAGTTGTTTAATCTTACTAACTTTGAAAGTTGTAAGGCGCTTTCCCTTAGCCTTAAAGCCCTTTATGCCCACAAATTCTTCAGCATCAATAATCTCTGTGCCGCGTGCTGCATCGCTTCCGCCGTACGTTATCTCTGCACGAGGGTAGGTATCGTCTGTGAGGAAGACGAGTTTGGACTTCGGATTGTCGCCTATTACACTCTGATGTCGCGTAGAATTCTCCATGTAGAAGCGCTTTAGGTATGGGTAACCTTGGTTATCTGCATCGTAAACAACCGCTGTCCATGGCTTTTCGGGGTCGAATTTCTCAATACGGAAGATGTTATCTTCGTAGTGATTAGCTGCATCGAAGTTGGAAGTATAGAACTCTCCATTATCAAGAATTACGAGAATGGTATCCTTATCATTGAATTCGCCCAGCAAACGACCCTGTTCTTCGTAGTTAATACGATTAACATCAGCATCAAACCATACCTTTCTGCCACCCAAAGTTGATACTCCATGAGCTTTCAAAGATACACGATCTACAATTTCTTTCGTAAGTAATACACCGCGAGCAGTCTTCGATTTGATTAGAACATTAGAGAAATCACGTTCAAAATATCGCATTAATCGCGATCTTCCAGGTTGATCTTTCAATATAATCTTGATAGTTTCAGCCTCTCCGTTCGGGTTAGCCGTAAAATAAAAAACTCTTGAACCTGGCTTCCCTTGAGTAAGATCGTAATCTCTGTCACGGGTAATGGAAACCACATTAAAACGCTTTATGTAGTAAGGACCTTTTTCTCCGTCGCGATAAACAGCATTGTATATGGTGCGGCGGTCGTTGCGTTTAAACACTTGTACGTGTATAACGCCCTTGCCAACAAACACTTTATCAGCAATATGGACGATGCGATACTTACCATCACGGAAGAAAACGATGACATCATCAAGGTCGGAACAGTTCTGAACGAACTCGGCTTTCTTCAAATCAGTACCTATAAAGCCCCCTTTTCGATCAATGTATAGCTTCTCGTTTGCATCTACAACTTTAGCTGCAACAATGGTATCGAAGCTCTTTATCTCTGTTCTACGTGGGAAGTCCTTACCATATTTAGCTTTCAAATGCTTGAACCATTCAATGGTTACACGCACCATTTCGCTAAGGTCCTTGTTTATTTCGGCTATTTCCGCCTCGATCTTATGGATTAATTCGTCTGCTTTGTCCTTGTTAAACTTAAGGATACGCTGCATCTTTATTTCTAGTAAGCGAAGTATATCCTCACGTTTCACCTCACGAATAAATTCCTTTTTAAAAGGCTCTAACTTAGAATCGACAAATGTAACTACCTCATCCATTGTTTTAGATGTCTCGAACTTTTGTTCCTTATAGATACGTTCTTCTATAAATATTCGTTCTAACGAGTTGAAGAAGAGTTGTTCTTCAAGTTCACCTTTCCTTATTTCAAGCTCCCTACGCAATAGTGCTTGTGTGTTGTCTACTGAGTGCTTTAACACTTCCGATATGGTCAAGAACTGAGGTTTGTTATCAGAAATAACGCAACAGTTAGGCGAAATAGAAACCTCACAATCGGTAAAGGCGTACAAGGCGTCCATAGTCTTGTCGCTTGAAGTGCCTGGTGTCAGATGTAATTGTATTTCTACTTCTGACGCTGTCATATCTTCTACCTTGCGAATCTTTATTTTTCCCTTTTCAACAGCTTTGGTAATTGATTCTTGGAGCGAACTGGCTGTCTTGCTAAAAGGTATTTCGCGAATGACAAGTGTCTTGTTATCAATCTTCTCAACTTTAGCGCGAACCTTCAAAGATCCGCCACGTTGTCCGTCATTGTACTTTGATATATCAATGTTACCGCCTGTTGGGAAGTCTGGATAAAGCTCAAACTTCTTTCCACGCAGATAGTTTACGGCGGCATCGCATATTTCTGCCATGTTGTGCGGAAGAATTTTAGACGACAATCCAACAGCAATACCTTCTGCACCTTGTGCTAATAGCAAAGGGAATTTGGCTGGTAGGGTAATTGGTTCTTTGTTTCTTCCATCATAAGACTGCTGCCATTCAGTAGTTTTAGGATTGAAAATGGTTTCTAAAGCAAACTTTGACAGACGTGCTTCGATGTATCGAGGAGCTGCAGCACGGTCGCCAGTAAATATGTTTCCCCAGTTTCCTTGCGTGTCAATGAGTAGGTCTTTTTGCCCCATTTGCACAAGGGCATCGCAGATAGAAGCATCTCCGTGTGGGTGGAACTGCATCGTATGGCCTGCAATATTAGCAACCTTGTTGTATCGTCCATCGTCCATTCGCTTCATAGAGTGGAGGATACGGCGTTGAACAGGCTTCAATCCGTCGTCAATATGGGGTACTGCACGTTCTAAGATTACATAACTTGCATAATCCAAGAACCAGTTTTTATACATTCCTGATAGGTGTTTAACAGCCGAAGCATCAAATCTGTCGGTTGGAATATAGCCGTTTCCAGGTTCGCTTACTTCATCTTCGTCTGTTATTTCAGCATCAACACTAACGTCTTCATTAGGGTCTGTGTTTGTTAAATTGCTGTCATTACCCGTTGTTTTTTCGTTCATTGAGGTTTGGCCCTCATTGTTTTCAATCATCTTATCGTCGTCCATAACTAGTTGGATTGTCTCTATTTTTGAGGCTCAAAGGTACGAAGAAATCTCGAAATATGCAAATTCGCATAGTGAAACACACATCTATTTAATATAAGCGCTGGGGGAAGCGTTAATCAATCTGAATCAATTATAACTCCCTTCTTTCGCAAACTTTCACAACTTTTAGTTACCTTATTCCATTAAAAAATCGTAACTTTGTGCCAAATTCCGAATAAATAAAGATAAAAATAATATATTATGGCACAAGAGGATACCTTCAAAAAGATAGTAAGCCATTGCAAAGAGTATGGTTTTGTTTTTCCAAGTAGTGATATATATGATGGTCTTGCTGCAGTATACGACTATGGTCAGAATGGTGTAGAACTAAAAAACAACATCAAACAATATTGGTGGCAATCAATGGTGTTGCTCCATAACAACATCGTAGGTATCGACTCTTCCATCTTTATGCACCCTACGATATGGAAAGCCAGCGGCCACGTTGATGCTTTCAATGACCCTTTGATTGATAATCGAGACTCTAAGAAACGCTATAGAGCCGATGTGTTGATAGAAGACCAGCTCGGTAAGTATGAAGAAAAGATGGACAAGGAAATTGCTAAGGCTGCAAAGAAGTTTGGTGACAGCTTCGATGAGGCTCAATTCCGTGCTACTAATCCTCGCGTATTGGAGTATCAACGTAAGTATAACGAGCTTCATACACGCTTTGCCAATGCGATGGAGGCTTCAAACTTTGAGGAATTGAAGCAGATAATACTTGATGAAGGTATCGTAGACCCTATTAGTGGAACAAAGAACTGGACCGATGTGCGTCAGTTTAATCTTATGTTCTCTACTGAAATGGGTGCTTCTGCTGATTCATCGAGTAAGATTTATCTACGTCCAGAGACTGCACAAGGTATCTTTGTAAACTTCTTGAACGTTCAAAAGACCGGTCGTATGAAGTTACCATTTGGTATTGCACAGATAGGAAAGGCTTTCCGAAACGAGATTGTAGCTCGTCAGTTTGTGTTCCGCATGCGCGAATTCGAACAGATGGAGATGCAATTCTTCTGCCAACCAGGTACAGAGATGGAATGGTTTAACTATTGGAAGCAGTATCGTTTAGCTTGGCATCAAGCTCTTGGTATGGGTAATGACAACTATCGCTACCACGACCACGAGAAGTTAGCGCACTATGCAAATGCTGCAACCGACATTGAATTCCACATGCCGTTTGGCTTTAAGGAGGTAGAAGGTATTCACTCGCGTACTAATTTCGACCTTTCACAACACGAAAAATTCTCGGGTAGACAGATAAAGTACTTCGATCCTGAACGCAATGAGAACTATACACCTTACGTTGTTGAGACTTCTATTGGCGTAGATCGTATGTTCTTGAGCATAATGTGCCATAGTTACACTGAAGAACAATTAGAGAATGGTTCAAGTCGTGTGGTTTTGCGCTTACCAGAGCCATTAGCTCCTACAAAATGCGCGGTGCTTCCATTGGTCAACAAAGATGGTTTGCCAGAGAAAGCACAAGAGATTGTAGACGACTTGAAGTTCCATTTCAATACATCTATAGAAACAAAAGACTCTATTGGTAAGCGTTATCGTCGTCAAGACGCTGTTGGTACACCTTTCTGTGTTACTGTTGATGGAGACACTTTGACCGATAATACAGTTACTTTGCGTTATCGTGACTCTATGAAACAAGAACGTGTGCCTGTTGCAAAGCTACGTGAGATTATCGAAGATCGCGTTTCTATTACTTCGTTGTTGAAGAAACTTGATGTGAAAGGGTAAGATTTATATTCACATATAAAATAGAATTATGCAAAATAAGAATAAATTAAGAGCACAATTTCAAAGCTTCTTTTTCTCTGCAGCTTTGTTGTTTGCAGCTATTTTCTCGGTTGGTGTATTGTCTTCATGCTCGGAAAGCTCTGAGGAAGATGAAGAGTTTGCAGACTGGAAATCTAAAAACACAACGTATTGGACAAACCTTTACAATGCAACAAAGCAAAAAATAGATAATGGTGATACCTCTTGGAAACTCATATTGAATTATAGTTATCAAGACCAAACGCAGAAAGATGGAACCAAGAGTTATGCTCCAGAGAACTATATTATTGTTCATGAGTTAGAAAAAGGTACTGGTTCGGGTTCTCCTTTGTTCACCGATTCAGTACTGGTATACTATCAAGGCCGACTCATACCTTCTCCAACATATACCGCAGGCCTAATGTTTGATAGCAGTTGGGGTGGGAATGGCTTGGTTTATAACCCACAAACATCACGTCCTGCACAGCTTTTGGTAGGCGGAGAGAAGGGTGCTGTTGTCGAAGGCTTTGCTACAGCACTACAAAATATGCATATTGGCGACCACTGGATGGTTTATATTCCTTACCAGTTAGGCTATGGCACAACTAAGAATGGCTCTATTCCAGCTTATTCTAACTTGATTTTTGACTTACGTCTCCACTCGTATTACAGAGCGGGAACTAAGGTTCCAGATATAATTTAAGGATAACCAACCAATTCTTAGCGAAGACTTATGGTGGGCTTTCAGTCTACCTTATCCACGCAACTTTATATATTATGGTGTTCAGCAAGACTGTAACCGACGCACTCTTGGCGAAAATCAGGAATGGTAACTCTATGACGATGAGCGAAAAGTTAAATCTCATCGTTCAATTAAGTATTCCGTCAATTCTCGCTCAAGTGACTACTGTAATGATGTTTTACATCGATGCCTCGATGGTAGGTTCGTTGGGGGCAGCCGCTTCGGCTTCAATCGGATTGGTAGAACCTGCCACATGGCTCTTTGGTTCGTTGGTTGCAGCGGGCGGAATGGGCTTTTCGGTGCAAGTCGCACACTTCATTGGAGCCAACGACTTTGAGAAAGCGCGAGCCGTTATGCGGCATGGCTATATCTTTGGATTGGCTTTCAGTTTTATTTTGATGGCTGTTGCGGCATTGTTAGCAACGCCATTACCACGTTGGTTAGGCGGTGGTGCTGATATTCAGCATGATGCTTCCATTTACTTTCTTGTTTTTTCATTTGCAGTACCCATACATTTGGTAGAATATCTATCGGCTGCTATGTTGAAAGTGTCGGGCGATATGCGTCACCCAAGCCTTATTTCCGTGTTGATGTGCCTTATGGACGTGGTCTTCAATTTTATCTTAATCTTTCCTACGCGTCCCCTAACTATACTTGGATTTCAGTTTGAAATGTTCGGATTTGGGTTAGGAGTGAAAGGCGCTGCCATTGGTACGCTACTCTCATTTGCCGTAGCTGCTATTCCGTTAATTTACTTTGCTATCTTCCGTAGTCCTATTTTGGCATGGAAACTCGACACCAAACGCTTTGTATGGGTGTGGGATTACATTGTTCACGCTGTAAAAATAGGTGCACCTATGGCTATGCAATACCTCTTAATGAATGGTGCACAAGTGGTTTCTACTATGATTGTCGCACCCTTGGGTAACTTCGCTATTGCTGCAAATTCGTTTGCTGTAACAGCCGAAAGTCTATGTTACATGCCTGGTTATGGTATTGCTGAAGCGGCAACGACACTTGTTGGACAAAGCGTTGGAGCGAAACGAAAAGATCTTTGTAAGAACTTTGCTTACATGACTGTATTCATTGGTATGGGCGTTATGGCCTTCATGGGAGTTATTATGTATATCTTTGCTCCTGAAATGATAGGAATGCTTTCTCCAGTGAATGAAATCAGAGAGTTGGGAGTAGCTGTTTTGCGTATCGAAGCCTTTGCTGAGCCGTTCTTTGCAGCAGCTATTGTGGCTTACAGCGTATGCGTTGGTGCTGGAGATACATTCAAACCATCACTTATCAATCTTGGTTCTATGTGGTTTGTACGCCTTACTTTGGCTTATGCTCTCGCTTCTACCTACGGCTTACGAGGTGTTTGGTTCGCAATGGCTGTTGAGCTTACGTTCCGCGGCTCAATGTTCTTGATACGGATTTACCGTGGTAGTTGGATGAAGAATATTACTGAAGCACCACCGGTAGAGCAAGCATCAGCCTCATAAATACGATATTATATAATTTTTAAAAGACATATTAAACAATGCATTGGTTTTCGTCTCTCTTAGACACACTTAATTATTGGACTATCTTTCTCGGTATGTATATTGAAGGAACGGTAATCCCCTTCCCATCGGAACTAATTGTTTCACCAGCTGCCTACCATGCAGCAGCAGGACATTTAAATGTATTCTGGGTGGTTATAGTTGCCACTTTAGGTGCTGTTACAGGCTCAACAACCAACTATGTAGCCGCTTATTATCTCGGCAGACCTATTATATATCGTTTTGCAAACAGCAAATTCGGGCATCTTTGTTTGCTAAACGAAGATAAAGTTAAGGTCGCTGAGAAGTATTTCTACGACCATGGTGTTATAGCGACCCTTACCGGACGACTTATTCCTGGTATTCGACAAATCATCTCAATACCTGCAGGTTTAGCAAAAATGACTTTTTGGAAGTTCATTCTTTATACCACTATTGGCTCTGGTATTTGGAATTGTGTTCTTGCAGTACTTGGTTGGTATCTTCATTCTGTTGTTCCAGAAAGTCAGCTCACTGCAAAAATAGAAGAATACAATAACTATATTAAGTATGTTATCTTGGGTATTCTTATCTTAGTTGTACTTTATTTTGTTGTAAGATATTTCCTAAAGAAGGCAAAATCAAATAAACAATAAAACTGAGAGCGAGTGTATTGAGATTCTGTCCCGATACACTCGCTTTTCTATACCTACCCTTTCTCTTTTATATGATATATTGAAAAGGTTTCTTTTATATCCTCTTATTTTAGTTTTAATATCCCTTTTATAATGTCTTGTTTGCAGAAAGTTAATCCTTTTGTATGAATTGGATAATCTTTAAAGATAGCTTTTGTATTGTAAAAGTATTTCACAGAAAAATCAATAGAAATTGTTTTAGTTTGCAATAGCGGTTATTTTGCGTTGCAAAAGAGTCTGTTTTGTCTTGTAATAGTGCCTGTTTTGCAACGCAAAACAGGCACTATTACAAGACATTGATTATCAAAATGTTATACGGTTTGATGATAGTGATAAAATATTTACATTTGTGCTGCCTATTTGTTACCTTTGTTTAATAACATGAAGCTGCAAAATAGGAGATAGAGTATGCTGAAAGTTGGTTTATGTAAGCAATTGTAGAAAGTACTTATTTGCTTACTTTGAACTTCCCATTAATAAACGAATAACTGCTTTTCTTGTAGAGTACATTCTTTTCAGGTACCGCAACAATCTCCTTTAAGGTTATTTTATTACTTCCGATGATGTGATAATGTATGTAGCAATTCTCTATTTTATCTTTCCATTGTATGTCTTTAGCTGTGTAGATGAGTAACTTATCGGTTAAGTTATACTTACTATCTAATGCACAAAGGAAGAAACGTCCTTCGCCTTTTTGGTCTTTAGCAAAGATTAAAAGCAAGTGATAATTATTGATAGAGGGAAGTTTGGCAACCCGGCAGTCAAACAAATCTGTTTTATCATCAACCAAAGTGGCAATGAATGGTATTATTGCTTTACTTGGAGTTGTTGTTTTCGGCAGGTCTATTATAAACTCATAATCATATTCAAAAGGGAGTTTGAAAGTCGAAATATTCTTAAAAAAGGATGCTATACTTTCTTTAGTTGGAAATATAAGCTCTTTCTTTTTTAGGAAGTTTTCTACAAAATCCAAATATATTCTTTTATCATAGTTGAGAAGAATGGGCATTTCTGAGTCGTAAGTAATATCTTTTAGTGTGTTATTCTTAGTGTCAAGTATAAGCCAAGCTACTGAGTTTATCGTGTTTTCGCCCTTCCCATATTCAAACATTCTTATTCTATAGATTCCATCTGAAACTTCTTCTTCAATATCAGCATGTAGATTTTTCTTGTTTAATACAGTTTTGAAATTGGGGCATGAAAGTATTAAAATCTTTAATTTTTCATTTTTTGATATATCTGAGGGGATGTTTTCCAGAGTTAGAATAAGCATAGGCTCATTTGTGTTTCTTGCATTGCAGATACAAGAAAACATAATTAGAATGGAAGAAATAATAAATACTCGCATATTGTTATGATTTTCGTTGGAGTAAATATACAATCAGATTGGCAGCATTATCGGGCGCAATATGATCGCCAAGTTTCTCTTTCATCAGTTCATACTCAGCAAGCATGGTTTCACGATAAGGCTGTCCAGGCAGAATACGATAGAGTTCGTTAGCTATATTCCTTATTTTGAAACGTTCAGCAAATAGTTCTTGCACCACCTCCTTATTAGCAATAAGGTTTACCAAAGATATAAAGCGCACCTTTATAATGTGTTTGAATGCGAAACGAATAAGGTTTGGTAGTGGAGTTTTGTAGCAAACTACTTGTGGAACATTAAATAAAGCAGTTTCTAAAGTTGCCGTTCCGCTTGTAACAATCGCTGTTGTGCAATGCGAAAGAAGTTGATATGTGTCGTTTTTAACAATATTCGCGTTAAGTTTACTTACAAATTGCTCGTAATAAGCATCGTCTATAGAAGGTGCTCCAGCTATTACCATCTGGTAATCTTCAAAGCGCGATGCAGCTTCGAGCATCGATGGCAGGTTATCTTTAATCTCTTGCTTTCTACTTCCAGCTAAAATAGCAATGATAGGTTTATCGTTTAGCCCATTGCGGTTACTAAATTCCTCCTTGGTTTCTGTGTATTGGCTTTTGAAAGTAGCTACTTCTTCTGCTGTTGGGTTACCAACGTAATGTATTTTATACTTGTGTTTCCGTTCAAAAAAGTCGATTTCAAATGGCAAGATAGAGAACATCTCTTTTACATCTCGCTTTATTGCACGGATACGCCACTCCTTCCACGCCCATATTTTGGGTGAAATATAGTAATAAACCGGTATTTGGGTGTTTTTATTAAGGAACTTTGCTATTTTAAGATTAAAACCAGGATAGTCTACAAGTATTACAACGTCAGGCCTCCACTTAACAATATCTTCTTTGCAGAGCTTCATATTCTTCATAATAGTAGGCAAATGCAAAAGTACAGGGATAAATCCCATGTAGGCAAGTTCCTTGTAATGTCGTACACGTGTCCCGCCAACGTTTTGCATAAGGTCGCCCCCGAAAAAGCGAAACTCAGCTGCTTCATCAAATTTCTTAAGCGATTGCATCAAACGAGATGCGTGTAAGTCACCCGATGCTTCGCCAACTATTATGTAATACTTCATTCCTTTATTGCTTGTTATAATATTATAAGAATGGGAATCAGATTTTATTTCTTACTCTTCCCATGCCTTCATCTTATCCAACATGTCATAATCTGTTATATCAATACGTGTAGGAGTTATTGTAACGTATCCTTCTTTCAATGCCCACTGGTCTGTATCAGTTGCCGATGGTTCGTCATTGCGATATTTGCCCAACATCCAATAATAATCAAAACCCCTTGGATGCTCGCAGCGAAGAGTTTCTTTCAGCCAACTTCCGTATCCCATTCGTCTTACTTTTATTCCTTTGAAATTATCTCTGGCAGGGAAGTTTACATTAAGGCATACACCTTTGGGTAAACCTTCTTTAAGAACTTGCTTGACGATCTTTACTACGTAGTGGCGTAAAGGTTCAAGGTTGGCATCTGGATTGTAATCACATGACGAGAAAGCAATAGAAGGAATATATTTTAAACAGCCTTCTCTTGCAATACCCATTGTGCCACTATAATGTGTGTTTACCGACGAATTGTCGCCATGATTGATTCCCCCTAGGATTAAATCAGGGCGTCGTCCATCTGTTAAAATCTGCTCGAAAGTAATCTTTACGCAGTCAACTGGAGTTCCTGAACACGACCATACTTCACAGTTAGGAATATTGTTTTGATGTTCTAAATGTAGGGGAGTGTTTGCAGAAAAGGCACATGAATATCCAGAACGTGGCCCATCAGGTGCGCAGACTAAAACTTCAGCAAAGTCGGATAGAAATGAAGCCAATGTTTTTATGCCATTAGCAGTGTATCCATCGTCGTTTGAGATGAGAATAAGTGGTCGCTTACAATTCATAAATTTTATTTTCTTTTGACTGCAAAAATACGAAAAAAGGTTTATAAATACCGCTTTTTCGCTTAAAATTATGTATCTTTGTCGGCAAAACAAGTATAGTAAAAGATAAAATGGGAAAAATAATCGCAATGGCAAACCAAAAGGGTGGTGTGGGTAAAACAACCTCTACCATCAATCTTGCTGCATCGTTGGCAACTCTTGAGAAGTCAGTTCTCGTTATAGATGCCGACCCACAGGCAAATGCATCAAGCGGTTTGGGCGTTGATATAAAGGAAGTGGAATGCTCGTTGTATGAATGCATAATTGATCATACTGATATTCGCGATGCAATTTATACTACAGATATAGAGGGAATGGATATTGTTCCAAGCCATATTAACCTTGTCGGTGCAGAAATAGAGATGCTGCAAATAGAAGACCGTGAAGAGGTTTTGGAGAAACTCTTGGCTCCTATTCAAAACGATTACGATTATATACTGATTGATTGTAGCCCATCGTTGGGTTTAATTACCGTAAATGCATTGACCGCAGCCGACTCTGTTATCATTCCTGTGCAATGCGAATATTTCGCACTTGAAGGTATCAGCAAGTTGTTGAATACGATTAAGATTATAAAAAGCAAGTTGAATCCGAAGTTAGAGATAGAAGGATTCCTTCTTACGATGTATGATAGCCGTTTAAGATTGGCACGTCAAATTTATGACGAAGTAAAGCGTCACTTCCAAGAATTGGTATTTAAAACCGTTATTCAGCGCAATGTGAAACTTTCCGAGAGCCCAAGTCATGGCTTACCAGTAATTCTTTACGATGCTGATTCTACTGGTGCAAAGAATCATCTTGCTTTGGCTAAGGAGATAATCGAGAAGAACGAAAAATAAAGGAATGCGACTAAAACCCATTAAAACTTACTAGTAAACATAATGGCAGTACACAAGAAATACAATAGAAACGCAAAAGTTAATGCGCTTGGCAGGGGCTTAGATGCCTTAATATCAACTGAAACGGTAAGTACGCAAGGCAGTTCAACTATAAGCGAGGTACTCATTGATCACATTGAAGCGAATCCTAATCAGCCACGAAGAGAGTTCGATCAAATTGCATTAGAAGAACTTGCAAACAGTATTAAGCAGCTTGGCTTGGTGCAACCTATCACTCTTAGACAGATAGACGAAAATAAATTCCAGATTATAGCAGGCGAACGTCGCTGGCGTGCTTCACAATTGGCTGGGCTTAAAACTCTTCCTGCATACATTCGTACTATTAAAGATGAGAATGTAATGGAGCTTGCGTTGGTGGAAAATATACAGCGTGAAGACTTAAATGCGATAGAAATAGCTCTTGCCTACGAACATTTACAAGAGAAAAGTGGCATGACTCAAGAAAAGGTTGCAGAAAGAGTAGGAAAGAGTCGTGCTGCAGTTACTAATTATCTACGCCTATTGAAACTTCCTGCTCAGGTACAAATGGCTTTGCAAAAGAAGGAAATAGACATGGGACATGCTCGTGCATTGCTCTCATTGGATAGCCCTTCTCAACAAATAAAGTTGTTTCACGAAATTCAAAAGAATTCTTTCAGTGTACGAAAGGTCGAAGAACTCTGCCAACAGCTTAATAATGGCGAAGATATACAGACTGCTAAGAAGAAAATTGCAGCCAAATCGAAACTCCCAGAAGAGTTTAATATATTGAAGAAACGTCTTTCCAACTTTTTTAATACAAAGGTGCAGATGACTTATGGTGCTAAAGGTAAAGGCAAAATAACTATTCCTTTTGCTTCTGAAGAAGAGTTATTGCATATTATGGAAGTAATGGATAGATTGAAATAAAAAGCGAAAGCATAGTTTATAGTTAAGTGAAAGAAGTTCGAAACATATTCCGTATTTTATTGCTAACATTTCTTTTGGCGATAGGTTGCCCTGCAATTGCAAGGGCACAAGTGGAACTTGACGATTCTATTAAGGTTCTTTACCCTAACGAAGACGCTCCTAATACAATAACGAATGCTGAGAGTGACAAGATAGAGAGTAACCTCTCGCTTTCGTCTAAGAAGGTATCGAAACTTAATAAGGTTGCTGCTAAAGATAGTATGCGCCTAATGAAAGATTGGAATAAATGGCGACCGAAGCCCAAAAAGGCTTTATGGTTGGCGATAGCATTGCCTGGAGCAGGCCAAATATACAATCGTAAGTACTGGAAACTGCCTATTTTCTATGGAGGAATAGTTGGTTGCATCTATGCAATGACATGGAATAACCAGATGTATCGCGACTATCAGAACGCCTATATGGATATATCTGACGACGATCCCTCAACACAAAGTTACAATAGTTTCTTGCATTTAGGAACAACAATAACGGACGAGAACAAGAGTTATTACCAAAATCTGTTTCGGAAGCGTAAAGATCGTTTCCGCAGATGGCGCGATTTAAGCATCTTTGCTACTGTTGCGGTTTATGCATTGTCGGTGATTGACGCATACGTAGATGCGTCGCTTTCTGATTTCGATATCTCCGACGACTTGTCATTGCATATTGCGCCTGTTGTTATGAACGGCAATTCACCTGCCAATCAGACCAATCTGTTTAAAAATTCAGCAATCGGAATTGGTTGCAGACTTACGTTTTAACAGATTGTGGTAAAGGTTGGTGTGTCACGAAAAAGGAAATAATGATAAAAGAAAGAAAGATTTTTGCGATTGCTTTGCTATTGATGTGTGTTTGTGTAACATATGCACAGCAGCAGGTAGTAAAGGATAATCGTGGCAGAATAGTGCAAATCAATATTCCAAGTGCTGATGAAAAGATAAGCGGATTTGAGGTAGAATATACCGATATAAAGTTCTATGAACAAGAGAATGAGCTAAGTTCTGCTACATCACAAATTGAAATGGAAGACGAGACTTCTGCTATCGGCCGTCTTGTTAATCGAATTTCGGGTTCATTGCGCCTTACTTATAACCCAGAAGTGCAGAAGTACATAGATCGATATGTAAAGCAAGGTAGACGTTCTACAAGCTATATGTTGGCACGAGCAAGCTATTATAATCCAATCTTCGAGGAAGCATTGCGCTCTTATGGTTTGCCAATAGAATTAAAGCATTTGCCTGTAATCGAATCAGGTTTAAATCCGAAAGCTATTTCAAATAAAGGTGCTGCAGGCTTATGGCAGTTTATGCCTACCACAGGACGTCAGTACGATTTACAGATAAATACTTTCGTAGACGAACGCCTCGATCCAATAAAGTCATCTTATGCTGCAGCACGTATGTTAGCTGACCTTTACAAGCGCTTTGGCGACTGGTCTTTGGTCTTAGCTGCTTATAACTGTGGGCCAGGAAGAGTGAGTAGTGCCATTGATAAAGCTGGTGCAGGTGCAGACTTTTGGAAGATTTACGAGTTCCTACCCAAAGAAACAAGAGGTTATGTGCCCGCTTTCATAGCTGCAAACTACGTAATGAACTGTCATTCCGAATACAATATATTGCCTGAACCAACAGGTTTACCCGAAAAGGCCGGCAAAGTTGTAGTTACAGCAGACATATCGCTGGCTAAAGTAGCAAATGTTATAAATATGGATATTGCCGATTTGCGTATGCTGAATCCGCAATATCGACAGGGTATCGTGAAAACCATAGGTGGTTCAGCAACTCTTTTGTTGCCGTCGGAGAAGGTGAAATGTTTTACAGAAAATTCTTCTCGGTTGTACGAAAACGAAGAAAGTTTGGAGAACCAAAGTTTGAAAATGGCGGCAAGGGTTGTGGTAGAAGCTGCACATACCCCATATAGTTAATCAACTAATCATACCAAAAGGAGGACCAAGGATATGGAGAAAGACAACGAAAATAGCAAAATTGACGAGGTAAAAGAAGACAAACTTATCGAAGATGCGTTTCAACATTTATTGAACACCTATTTGGCTTCCCCTCACCGCAAGAAGGTAGACATCATTACAAAAGCCTATCATTTTGCAAAACAGGCGCACAAAGGAGTGCGTCGCCTTTCAGGTGAACCTTACATCCTACATCCTATAGCTGTTGCACAGATTGCTTGTGAAGAGATAGGTTTAGGTTCTACAAGTATCTGTTCGGCCCTTTTGCACGATGTTGTAGAAGATACAGACTACACGGTTGAAGATATTGAGAACATATTCGGAGCAAAAATCGCAATGATAGTTGATGGCTTGACAAAGATTTCAGGTGGAATCTTTGGCGATAAGGCTTCTGCGCAGGCTGAAAACTTCAAGAAATTGCTTCTCACAATGAGCGACGATATTCGCGTTATCCTTATTAAGATATGCGACCGCCTACACAATATGCGTACCCTTGCGTCGCAACCAGCCAACAAACAGTACAAGATTGCAGGCGAAACACTTTATATCTATGCTCCATTAGCCAATCGTTTAGGTCTTAATAAAGTAAAAACAGAACTTGAAGACCTTAGTTTCCGCTACGAGCACCCCGATGCTTATAAGGCCATTGAGGCGAAAATAGCTTCTACAAAAGCGCAACGCGACACGCTTTTCGACAATTTTACAGACCCTATACGTGCTACGCTGGACAAAATGGGACTGAAATACGACATTAAGGCACGTGTAAAAAGTCCTTATTCTATTTGGAATAAGATGCAGACAAAGCATGTGCCATTCGAAGAGGTTTACGATATTTTGGCTGTTCGCATCGTCTTTAGTCCGAAGAGCAGACAAGAAGAAGCTAACGAGTGTTTCCAAATTTATGTTGCAATAAGTAAACTCTACAAGAGCCATCCCGACCGATTGCGCGACTGGGTGAACCATCCAAAAGCCAATGGTTATCAAGCTTTGCATGTTACACTGATGTCGAAACTTGGCCAGTGGATAGAAGTTCAGATACGTTCCGACCGCATGGACGAGATAGCAGAACAAGGATTTGCTGCTCATTGGAAGTATAAGGAAGGTGCAGAAGTTACAGAGGACGAGGGAGAATTGAACGACTGGCTACACACCATAAAGGAAATACTCGACGACCCGCAACCTGATGCAATGGATTTCCTCGATGCTATCAAGCTCAACCTGTTTGCTTCAGAGATATTTGTATTTACGCCAAAAGGCGAAATTAAGATGATGCCAGCTGGTTGCACCGCTCTTGACTTTGCTTTCCAAATACACACGGTAATTGGTAGTCATTGTATTGGTGCGAAAGTAAACCATAAGCTCGTGCCGTTGAGTCATAAACTGCAGAGCGGAGACCAAGTAGAGATACTTACTTCTAAGGCGCAACGTGTGGAAAAGACGTGGATAAACTTTGTGTCTACAGCTAAAGCAAAGGGAAAGGTGCTGGCGATACTGCGAAAAGAAGCTCGAGAAGTACAGAAAAAGGGAGAGAATATGCTCGAAGAATGGCTGAAAAAGCACGACTTTGAAATGACAACCTCTGTGCTCGACCGTCTATGCGATCTACACGAAATTAAGAAGCATGCCGATCTTTTTGTCGCTGTTGGCGAAAAAACGATTATCCTTGGAGATGCAGATTTAGACGAACTGCATGGCAAGAACAAGCGCAAACAGAACAAGGTAAACAACGTTCCAATGTGGCGCAAATATGTTCCGTTCCTCAATCGTAACAAAGCTGCAGACGACGATAACACCAACGGAAAAGAAGGTGAAAAGGTTGTAACAGGTCTTATCGTTGTTGATAAGAACTTGAACAAGAAGAAACCTATCTTTATAAACGAAGATAACATTGCACGTTACATTTTTCCAAATTGCTGCCACCTTATTCCTGGCGACGATGCCATGGGCTTCATCGATAATAACGACCACATCGAAATACACAACAGGGCGTGCCCTGTGGCTGCGAAGCTTAAAGCTAGTTTTGGCTCCCGCATACTTGATGCAAAGTGGGATATGCACAAAACTATGTTCTTCGATGCTACAATAGAACTACGAGGCATAGACCGCAGAGGCATGTTGCTCGATATTTCGAAAGTTATTTCTGATCAATTGGGAATCAATATGCGCAACATTACCCTGAAAAGCGACAATGGAATTGTTGTAGGAAACATAGATATGGGAGTGCACGACCGTGAAGATGTAGAAGTTATCAAGGAAAGTCTAATGGCAATAGAAGGAATGCAATCCATAACAGATATTTGTTAAACACACCATTGCATGGCAAACTGCTTGTGCAAATAAATCAACGCTAAATAACAAAAATAAAAGGTGGGCAAAGATATTTTCTTTACCCACCTTATTTTATATAGTTGATTCAGTACAAACAATGTCAGAACGCATAGTCTTAATTACTTCTACGTTGTCAAACAAAGTGTACAGCTTCAGTTTTAATTAAGCTTGGAGTGGTAGTTTGAATAATAAATAAACAAGAATTTTTGAGCGATGACAAAAAAGCTTAAAACTTATTGAATAAGTCCTATGCATGAATCGTTGGATAACCTTACACCACGAGA
>NZ_JABZSJ010000042.1:0-22812 GCF_015262605.1 Prevotella aurantiaca
GCTACTACCAAAAGAGAAAGAAACACAAACTATTTTGTAAACGAGCAGGTATAGAGCCAACGATAGGACATCTTAAAGCAGACCACCGATTATCTCGCAACTTTTATAAAGGTGTGAAAGGAGATGCTATCAATGTATTATTAGCTGCGGCAGCATATAACTTCAAAAGAGCTATGAGAGTTCTTTTGGACCTTATAAAAAGAATCAGCATAGAGCTTGTCAATACAAGCTTTATGCTGAAATATTGTTTTTAAGGGACGACTACTTATTATATCAGTTAAAAACCTTAAGTACTTCGTATTCTAGGATTTAGAAAATCATGTAGAATCAAATATTATCGTAGAAAATTATTATATGTTGTTAATTCTTCTAAGGTAATATCATATTCTTTCTTTATTGGTACAAATAAATGTTTTAACTTTGGAAGCTGTAAAAGTTCTTTTACTTTACCATCTCCAATACTTGTTGAGCCTATAAGTCTAATTTCCTTTAGGCTTCCAAGATTTTTTAGGAAATTTAAAGATGGGATTTCTCCACAATTTTCTATTATGATTCTTTCTATTTTTCTTAATGTCCCAATTTCCTCCCAGTCTTTTATTTTCTTACAGTTCTGAATGCCCAGAGATCTTAATGAATTATTATCTTTTAGCCAACTTAGGGATTCCATCTTAGAATTATAACCTATTCCAAAATGTTCTAAATGTGGCATATTATTAATAGCTTCAAATTCATATATTTTACTCTTTATTAATCCAATTCTTTTCGCATTCTTTAGGTTAGTAAAGGCTTTTGATGACGTTTCTGAACAGTTGTCAATGAAGATGTTTTCAAGCTGTTTACATTCAAAAATTGATGTACAACTCTTTTGGTTATAATTCAGATAGATTGTTTGAAGTGAGGGCAGAGAAGAGAAAGGAATATTAGTTTCACATTTGCCTTCCATTCTTAGAAACTCCAATTTTTTAAAAGAAGACAAGTCATTTAATTCTTTGTAAGTAAGTGTATTTAGACTTAAACCTCTTAAATCCTTAAGCATGGTAATATTTTGAATGTTGTATATTACGTCCTTCGGACTTTTAGTTAATAAAATAATCCCATCTATTCCATTTTTCTTTATAAAGGAAAAATTTAAGGTTTGCTCTATATGTACCTGCATAAAGGTGTAGCTTCTTCCAAAATATTCTTTCCTTAAGATATTCTCTTCCATAAGTTTTATTTTCTGAAATTATAATCTAATTCTTTTTAAGTCTTTGTGTAAATAGACTTTTGCAAATTTACAAAAACTTTTTGTTATAATAAGTATCTATGTTGTTTTTGCTTTTGTAGTAAACTTCATAACTATTTAACTTCAATTTATTAGTAAATACCCTTGAACAGATTCTTATAGTCTAATTTCTTGCAGTTTGAAGATACTCATTATCTTTGCAATGAGACAACATACTGATAAAATAACTTAGACTATTGCCTAAAAAGGGGATACAACTAATGACGAAATTCCTTGAAGTTCTAATAATTAATACGTAATCAAGATAAGATAATCAAAGAGAATAGATATCGTTTTTAACGAAGACCTTATAGCGTGTTTGTAATGATGAGAAATATATTCAGAAGTTCTATTATACTTGTACGACGAATTAGATATAACGACAGCTACGAGATATTGAATATTGATACAGCTGACATCGTATTCTTCTACTAATTTTCACTTTCGGGAAAGATAGTATTAATATTGAAAGCATTTATTGATTAGATTCTAGAGAGAATAACCAAAGAGTACAAAACAATAGTTCATATTGGTCGGTTATTGTTTTGCTTACAGTTTTTATCTTAATATTTTTCCTCTTAAAAAAATTATTCTATATCAGTGGTAATGGGCACAATTGCCACCCAATATTCATCACTGTCTGCATCAATGAACATAATTTGAAAGCCAAGAGGTTTCCATTGTTCGTTAATAAGAAGGCACCATTGGGAGATGTCTCCATCTGATGTTAATGAAGAATCGTTAATGGGAAGATTATGCTGTTTCAAGCATCGTAATTCTTTCATTTTCCATAAGAATGTTTCCAAATCATCTTTCCAGTCAAATCCAGCGACGTAGTTAGAATTGCCGATAGCATATAACATAACCATTTTCTTAAGGTTAGTAATGCTTTTTTCTTCTTCGTACCAATCTAATAATTGTTGGTAATCGTATTTTTTCTCTGATGCAGCTTTAATTTCCATCTGACAGAAGTCCTTTGGACTCTCTAAACCCTGAAGAACGACATTCATTATATCTTTGTCATTGCATGTAATACGCTTTGCTACTTTTATTAATTCTTTTTTTGTAGTAGGAAGTGGAATTTGAGGCACAGATGGATTCTCTTTTTTGATATCCTTTGACTTTGAAAATAAACCTATGATTGGGAGACCGAAAAGCAAGGCTCCAAGCACACATAATCCCCCTTTGATATATTCGTCATTCTTGAACAAAGTGACAGTACCCCACACCATTGCGAATGGTAATAAAATGATAACAAGGTTGATGCAACCATTGTATAGTTTCTCTTTCATTTTTATCAAATTAGTTTTTGTATATTTCTTTACGAAGTTTTATCTCTTTATTAGTAATAGATAGGAACAAAGAATCATGTTCTTTTAAGATGAATCATGTTTAATTGAAAGACAAAACTCTATGATGATATTTTTTCTTTTTTAAATATAAAGGGTTCACGCAAATAGCATGAACCCTTAATATTTCAAGTTTTATGAAAACTCTTTATTTATTAGTCTGTAACTTGAACAGTTGCACGACGGTTGAATGAGATTGGTGTCAATGTTTCTACACCACCCTTACCAACTTGAGTAATCTTGTTAGAGTCAACACCCATCTTAACAAGTTCGCCAGCCAAAGTCTTAGCACGTTCTTCAGACAACCATTGGTTGCGCTTTGGAGTACCTGTTGCGCTATCAGCATAACCTGTAACAAGGAGATTATTGTTGTTATCAACAGCGTACTTAGCAAGAGCACGTACGTTTACGAGGTCTTTCTGAGAAGCGATGTTTGTCTTGTCGATGTTGAAGAATACTGAGATAGGAGTAGAAATCAATTCCTTAACAGATTGACTTACTGTCTCAACTGGCTTCTGATTTGCAAGAGCGTCACGGAGACGAGCATTTTCTGCTTCAGCATCACGGAGACGTGAGTTCAATGCATCAAGAGCAGCTTGGTGTTGTGCATTAAGAGCATCAACATCTGGAGTCTTTTCCCAACCAGACTTACCGAGGTTGAATTGAAGACCCAATTCTACGTAAAGGTTGTTATCGTGTGAATCCCAACCACGATTACCATAATACTGATCAAAACCATCGAGGTCACCTTCGTAGCGGTTCCAACCAGCTTCAGCGTATAAACGCATTTGTTTGCTCAAACGAGCAGAAGCTTGAAGACCTGCGCTAAGACCAGTAGCATATAGGTCCTTGCTCATTGTACGACCTACACCAGCACCAACGAAAGGAATAATGTCTAAAATGCGGTTTTCGCTGTAACCTAAGAACATGTTAGTAAGGTTGAACATTGCTTGACCTTGTGCAATCCAATACTTATTGCCATTGTCTACTTTAGAAGTATGTGAAGCAGTGTTACCTACGCGCTTACCCCAAATACCTTGAGCTTTAACACGGAGACCGAGACCTGGAGTAAACCACTTACCGATAGCAACAGCTACACCTGGATTTGAACGGAAATCCTTGAAAGGATTTGTTTTCAAGTCTGCACCATGTTCCTGACCAGAATACCATGCATTCCAATCTACACCCACTTGAAGGAACCAATTGCTCCAAAATGAATTGGTAGCAACACTATACTTCTTTGTAGGCACTTCGTCTTGAGCAAAGCCAGTCATTGATACACCAGCTAATGCCAATACCATTAAAAATTTTTTCATAACCTTTATTTATTTATACAATCAATTTATCTCTTATTCTGTAATTAGTAAGTTGGATAATTCAAATTTCGATGCAAAATTAAGCATTATTTTTGATATAATCAGCATTTGCTTCAAAAAAATGCAGTTTTATTAAATATTTTTAGCTAATACAGTTTTTTGGCTTGATTTAGATTATAAGTTGTATGTTTCTTTGTCTCAAAAGTAGAGATAAATTTTATAATTACAAAAAAATAATTTGTAATTACAAAATAAAAATTTATAATAATAATTTTGCTGTTTTATAATAATAATTTTTTCTGGTTTGGTACGAAGTAATGAAAAACTCAGAATAGAGGAACAATCATGAAGATTGTATACATTGAAAAACTTCGAAAATGGCGAGAGCAACAAAAGTTGAACTTATCAATTATTCTAAATCTTATTGCTTTTGAACTATTTTAATTTACCCCACATCGCATGTATTATATTATTCATAATACTTACCAACCATGATGATTAAGATAATCGGCTATAAAAAGCATAATAATGTCTACTATGAAAATACTATAGTTAAATATCTTGGCATTTTTTCATCTTTCGTTTCATTGCTGGAGTATCTATTTGCTTCTCATACTCGGTAAAAACTTTAAGGTATCTGTCTTTCCAACAGAATACAAAATTCTCAAATATAAAAGAAATAATTACATAAAAACACAGGAATGGCTTATTGATTATATTTTGAATTTCAAATAATTTACAAAGGAAATGTCCAGCCCCCAACAGTAAAAATCCTGAAAGAAGTATGTGTAAGCTAAAAGCATAAAGTAAGCAAGTGTATCTATCGTAAGTACTTCGCTTTCTATAAAACCTATACACTACGTAGTGTATCATAAAATAAAAGTCTATCATTTATTCCAAAAATCCATATCAAATTCTTCAAAGCCATATTTTCCTAAGAAATATCTGTGCACAATATAGTGAAAGATGGCAATAATATAACGTGAATTCAACGAAATCACGTTATATTATATTTAAGCATAATGCTATCCGCCATGATGATTAAGATAATCAAGTATAAACAGCAGAATAACTTCTAAAATGAAAATACTATAGTTAAATATCTTGGCATTTTTCATCTTTCGTTTCATTGCAGGAGTATCTATTTGCTTCTCATACTCGGTAAAGATTTTAAGGTATCTATCTTTCCGAAAGAATACAAGATACTCAAATATAAGAGAAAAAATTGAATAAGACCAAATAACTGGCTTATTAATAATTGATTGATATCCAAGTAGTATGTCTAATAACCATTCGCCCAGAATCATTAATGATCCTGAAAGAAGTATGTTCAAGCTACAGGCATAGAATAAGCAAGTGTCTCTATCGTAAGTGCTTCGCTTTCTATAAAACCGATACACTACGTAGTGTATCATAAAATAAAAGTCTATCATTTGTTCCAAAAATCCATATCAAATTCTTCCAAGCCATATTTTCCTAAGAAATATGCACCTGAAACAACCCAACCATAAGGAGGAATATAACCAGCACCTGTCATTATTAGGTCTAAACCGCCCTCGCCTATAAAGTTTTTCTTCTTTGCTCTAATTTCTTTTAAAGTCATATAAGCTGAAATAAACCCAGAAGCTATACTCACTCTATTTGCAGTTTTTGCAATACGACTAATAACTTTAGGATTAAATTCATAAGAAATATTATTAAACTTTACCGATGGTCTTATAGAACTCAGATATCGTCCCCTATTATCATAAAAAACATAAGCTAAACTTCTTTTTAATGCTTTTCCAAAATTAAAATCTATCAGTGAAGCACCTGTACCAAGCCCTGAATTAAAATTACCAATAGTGCTCCATTCCTTTGTTTCTACTAATCTTTCAGAAAAACGTCTCTCTAATGTTCCACCTGATTTATATCCTTTGCCATCTTCTCCAAACGAAACATACCATTCTTTCTTATCATATGCATAATGTACATTTTTATAACGAACGTTATTTCTTTGTGCATAGTTCCATGCAGCCAACTTTGTTGGGAACATTCCATAAAAATCTACTCGGTTTACAGGATTATTGTCACAATAAGCATAAGGACTAACGCTATAATATTCCTCTGCCAAAGGATCTATTCTATCCCACGAAGGAAGAGCTGGACTATATTGCCGTGCCCCATAATCGTAAGTATTTAAACCATGCATTCTATCAAATTCTTTTCCATTATATTTGTAAGGTTGTAATGAGGCATTCAGACAGCTTAGGGAATCGCAAAAAGAAGAACCAAAGGGATAATAATTAGTAACTTGTATGATACGTCCTAAATTATCAACAACTTCTCTATTATTTCCTAAATGGTCTTGATTGTAAAAATAGGGTTCGAAAGTGCTAATGTTATTTAATGTGCTATGCATGTCATCTTTCTCAGTCCTAATATATCATCAGCTAAACATACGATTTAAACTCCCTATTCTCAATTTTATGAAACTGATTTAAACTATTCTTTAAAAAGATAGATTTGTCATGGACAGTATCTCCTGTGAGATATGAGAAATCCCAAATTACGTTTTTTCCAGATTCTCCATAATTTATTAATTGTTCTATAGAATAATAAGAAATAGTGTCACTACTAACAGGAAGAGTTTCTACTGCCGTCAATTTATACTGCGCACATATTTCAATAGTGTATAACAAAAAGAATAGAAATAAAAAACTATTTCGCATATAATAATTGTTTGTTAAAATGATTTTAATGTTACAAAGGTATAAAAATAGAAAAACATAAAGAAGGAAGAGAATAAAATAATTGTTTTTAAGGGACGACTATATAGTTATAGTCTTGTTGTTTTAATGTTATACATTCTGTTCTCTATTGCTATTGTGGCTTGCGTTTTCGTACTACGTTTTTTATTTCTTTCGATTGTTCTTTACTGTTTTGTATATACATACAATGAAACCGATAACATTCACCGCGATACCTATGTAAATGATAATGTATTGCTCTTTTGATAGACACGGTTCCCAATCATTATCTAAACAAGGTTCACACAATGGCTGATAATATCTGAACAACAGAAATAAGACGAGGTCTATTATCGTAAGTCTAAAGAAACAACTTTTAAAAAATCTATTTATCAGGGGTGTCTTTATCGATTTCATACCTAAATTCCTTTCCTTTGTTTTTAGGATTTTTAATCCAATTATTATATGTCTTCATAGAGTCTTTTAGAATACCATCTATATTTCCCTGCTCTACTTTTCCTGTGCGCGAATCACCCTTTTTTAAAAGGTCTCTTAATGCTATACATTCTTTCATTTATTGCTGCGATGGCTTGGCGTTTTGTGTGCCACGTTTGTTGTTCTTTTTATTTTGACAACTCCCGATTTGGAGCATTACCTGTGCTGTTCCTTGCCTACTAATTGTAGGTTTATTATCTTTGTATGCTTCATCTGATAATCGTCTAATTAAATAGGCCCAAAGACTTGCATTAATTGGTAAAGGAGATGTAACTGCTGACAATCGGTACTCGCCATACCTTTTGCCATCAATATCCTTTAGAACAAAATAAGAATATCTTCCACTCGTATATTTAGTATCAGGCATTTTCGTTATAAAATCCGTGTGGTACTGGCTTAAATCAAATATGGGTTCTGCCTCTGATAGTAACTGCCGGTATTGCTCCTGTTGCTTCCTCTGTTTCCTGGTTTTTGTTTCTGCTTTTACAGGACGCATTTTATCTATTCGACCTAAGCTGTCTAAGGCTACATAATATTCCTGATAACAAGGATTACTTTTAATAATGACATAAAAATCTTTATTGTCCAAAGAATATAAAAGCTTGGGAGCTATAACTGTATCAAAATGCTGCAATACTTTATCTGCTTTAGTCCTGCTGACCATTGCCATTGAGTCGGCTATGTTCCCTCTATCTTCCTGTGCTTTACACACAAGCGAGAAACATAGCATTAAAATTATGGAATACGCTGCTTTCATCTTGTAATACTTTATTGGGTACGTGGTAATTTCTGTGGGTCAACAATTCCTCCATTAAATCCACCTGCGTGGTCACTGCCATCTCGTTGTGGTAACCCTAATATCGCATATAATAATTGTTTGTTAAAATGATTTTAATGTTACAAAGGTATAAAAATAGAAAAACATAAAGAAGGAAGAGAATAAAATAATTGTTTTAATGGTCGTTTTTAGAGAACAAAAAAATCTTTTCTACCTTTTATGGGTTTATTGTTCCATATAAGTAAGAAAAATTGGAGTATATTTATTGTGAAAAATAACCACTACGTTACGAAAATATATGTTGGTTTATTGCAACATTCTTTCGATATCCGATTGTTTTAATATTGTTAGAATAGGTTTACCATTCGGAGAATAATTAACATTTGTGCAGGCAAACAATTGATTTACAATATTTTCCATTTCTTCGTTACTTAATACTTGTCCGTGTGGAATTGCTGCGTTTTGTGCAAGACTTAATGCTAAGGTTTTATCTATTTCTTCCTTCAACGAGTTTTCTCCTTCAAGAGTAGATGCAACCATATCTGAAACTAGTTTTGAAATATTTAAGCCCTCAATACCGGTGGGAACTCCATTTATAGCATAACTCCCACCTCCCATATTACTAAGTTCAAATCCTATCGCTTCCATTTCATCAAGGATTTTTTGTAATACAGCCTCATTATTTATTGGCAGATTTACAATTTCAGGGAAAAGCATTTTTTGCGTGTGAATCGTATGATCTTCTGTTTGTTTGAGATATTGCTCATATAATATACGTACATGAGCACGATGCTGGTCGATTATCATAAGGCCTGACTTAACTGCTGTCATAATGTAACAACCTTTATATTGATAATGCGCAGGCGAACGTTCCTCTGTAACTATAGTTTTACTTGTTTCGGTGGAACTAAAGATATCCTGTTCGTATGGTTCTGTTTGAATAGATGAGGATTTCTCTATATCTGTTGAGACTTCTTCACTCAGTCCTTTATAAAGTTCTTCCCAGTGTGATTGCGATGTTGTAGAAGGTCTACTATTCTTTGTTTCCTTAAATGGGTTATATGTAGGGTTGAAACCTACAGTTGGAGCGTTAATGTTTTTAGAAGGATTGAAAACTGGAATATCAGGCTTTCCTTCTGTATCAAAATCTATAGATGGAATATCGTTAAATTTGCCTAATGCTTCTTTTATTGCAGCCATAAGAATTTGCCAAATGGCTTGTTCGTTTTCAAATTTTATTTCTGTTTTAGTAGGATGGATATTAACATCAATGTTCTCCGCTGGTACTTCAAAATATAAGAAGTAAGGTACTTGTTCACCAAATGGCACCAAACGTTCGAAAGCATTAACTACAGCTTTATTGAAATAGGGGTGTTTCATGTAGCGATTGTTCACAAAGAAATATTGTAATGCACCTTTTTTCTTTGCTGATTCTGGTTTACCAACAAATCCATAAATACGACAGAGAGTGGTTTCTACTTCAACGGGGAGCAAGTTTTGGTTGATTTTTTTGCCAAATATTTCAATAATTCGTTGGCGTAAACTACAAGCTTTGAGAGAAAAAATTTCTACGCCATTAGAGTGTAGTGTAAAAGAAATATTAGGATAAACCAGTGCGATACGTTCAAAAGCAGAGATAATATTATTCAGTTCAGTCGTATTTGATTTCAAAAACTTTCGTCTTGCTGGTACATTAAAGAAAAGGTTTTCTACTTTAAAGTTGCAGCCAACTGGGCAGAGACAAGGTTCTTGTCCTGTAAATTTGCTGCCTGAGATAAAAAGTTGTATCCCTATATCATCTTTCTCTTGACGAGTTTTTAGCTCTATTTGAGCAACTGCAGCTATTGAGGCTAAGGCTTCGCCACGAAAACCCATAGTAGTTAAAGCAAAAATATCGTCAGCTGTTCGTATTTTTGATGTCGCATGACGTTCGAATGAAAGACGTGCATCGGTTTCTGACATACCTTTTCCATCATCAATAACTTGTATTGATGTACGCCCAGCATCAACTATTAAAACATTTATTGTCTTTGCACCTGCGTCAACAGCGTTTTCTACCAACTCTTTTACAACGGAAGAAGGACGTTGTATTACCTCTCCTGCAGCAATTTGGTTGGCTACATTGTCTGGTAGAAGTTGTATAATATCGCTCATATCTCTTTCTTTCTTAAATAAAATAAACTATCAATAGTATCGCTGTAATCGTTAGAATAGTTGTAATTCCTACTATTAGTGTGAAACGATAGTTTGCCTTTTGACGAATATTTCTATCACTGTGGAAATCGAAACTGCTTTTCCAATTGTTCGTGTCTATTTCTTTTTCGCTTTTATTCTTTAGTGATACCTGCTCTTTTAGTTTGTTAAGACGTTCTTTTCGTTCATCAACATAAATGTATTCGTGATGAAAACGTTTTGGTTTGGGTAAATTAAAGAATATCATAAAAGCAAAATCTCTTGTCAATTATTGATTTTTTGACGAGGCGGTGCGCCTACTTCACTCGGTCGAATGTCGCTATCGTCTTTACGTGCAACCTTTCTGAAGATATCGTACTTGTCTTTTGGTCTTACTGCATCATACCAATGAAAGTTTGGAAGCTGCATTTTCTCGGCTGGAATTTGAGAAATAGGGTAAAGAGTAGACGTAAATTTGTTTGTCCAAATCTTCTCTAATTGTTGCTGGGGCGATAAATAAACCCGCATGGTATCTGTTTCTAAATAGTTTAAACCTACCAGCGAACTATCTTTTTCTTCTATTGGATAGTACACCGTTATTACGTTTCCAATGGATTGCGCAGTTCTTATTTTGCCATCTATAAACTGTGCGTGCATAGTTTTTGATGACACTTGATTATAGTGCTGCTTGTCTTTAAGTTCCTCTATTGATAGTGCATTTCCTAATATATGAACTTCACGAATAGTAGAATCGTTCATGAACACTTTGATAGAGTCGCCTAACAATTGTCTATTATCGCTCCAAACAATGGGTTCCTGATACATTACCAAGCAAGAATCTTTAGTGTTCGCAATGAGAAAGCCACATACAGCTTGTAAATCTGTACGATAAGAACGGACATTATCTACACCAAAAATTTTTCGATATACCTGTGGCGTATTTATATTAAAGGCTTTCATACTAATTGTATCTGCATGTACAAATAGTGTGTCATTGTCTTTCGAGAAGTCTTTAGCTACAGGTCCAGGATTTCCACCATAAGCTATAGCTGCTGTATCGGTGTAATGAACATAATCTCCCTTAAAAGCATGCTTGCTTTTATAATCAATGTAGTCTACATTTCCTTTACCTTCACCAACATGCGTCTTACTATTATATAATAGGTGTTCGCCCGTTATAGTGCGTTTTTTAAGGTCGTCCACAATCTTCACGTTTCCATGTCCTTCGCTGTGTCCTGTTTTTGCATTATAGATAACATCTTCGCCTGTTATGGTACGTTGTTCCTTGTGGTCGATTATCTTAACTTTTCCACGACCTTCAGTATGTCCAGTTTTACTATTATAAACAACATCTTGACCTGTTATAGTACGCTTATTAACTTTATCGTTGATTTTTACATTGCCATGACCTTCAGCGTCGCCTGTAGTGCTATTATATATAATGTTGTTTCCTTCAATATCACGTTGCGGCGACTTAATGGTAGAGAAACCATTAAGTTGCATATGGTCGGTTTTACTATTATATGTTCCATCATTTGTATGTACAACTTCACCACGATTTGTCCGGATAACAGATTTTCCTACTACATTCATCACACCAGTTTCTGTATTTCCGTGTGCTGTCGGCGTATTGATGTTATATTTGGGTGTGCGAATAACGACATTACCATAAAAGTTTGCATCATGTGTTTCGGTATTGTAATCACCTTCGTCAGCAACTACTACATTACCACCATAGTTTAATGTACCACGTCCACCAAAGTAATTTGCAACATTTGAAACCATATTATAATTAAGGCTATCGCACTTTAATGATTTGTATGGTTGACGTACAACAACTTTTTCTCGTGCTCTTAAAGTTTGCATAAAGCCATCATAGAAAGCACGTTGACAGGCTACATTTGTACCATCTTTACGCTTTAAGTTCACATGTCCAAATGCTTGAAATGTATTTTGCTGTTCGTTAAGATATGCACTATCGCATAGCAAAGTCATATCTTTATATCTAAACTTAACATTTCCCTTTGCTATTTGTACGTTAGGCATTTCTATTTGGTTATGTCGCAAAATATCTGCATGGTCAATATACACCTTAGCTCCCTCTTTCTGCTTATTTTTTTGTGCAGAAACAGAGAGCGAGATACTTAGCCCAAACAGGCATAGAATCATGTTGATGAAGATTCTATGCCCGTATAAGTTTATTATTCCTTTGTTATTCAGAATCATCTAATCCAACCTTCATATTCGAAATCACAGTCTCGATATTCTGGTGCCATCTTTATATAAGTCTCTTTTACCTTCTTCTCAATCCATTTATGAATAATGTCTTGACGCTTCTTTGCAACAACGATATCTTTCATTGCTTGTAAGTCCTCAGTAATTGTGGCACGATGTTCATCTACTCTGCTTTTCAACTTAATGATAGCACAGACTTCTTTACCTCTTATATCAGTCATTCTGAAAGGTGCTGACACGTCGCCAACTTTCATTGTCTCGACAATGCGGGCAATTTCGGAAGGTAGTTCCTTCATAGCAAAGTGTGAAGTGCGAGCTGCTCCCGTAATATTTGTCATAAGTCCGTAATTATTCTTAGTATCTTTATCGTCTGAAAGATAAGATGCTGCTTCATCAAAAGTAAATTTTCCAGATTTAATATCATTAGAAATAGAATCTAAGCGATGTGTTGCAGCTTCTAATGAAGCTTCAGAAACTTTTGGTTTCAGCAAGATATGGCGACAATTTATTTTATCACCACGGCGGTCAACTAACTGAATGATGTGATAACCAAACTCACTTTCTATAATCTTTGAAAGCTTCTTAGGATCCGTTAAGTTAAAAGCTGCAGCTGCAAATGTAGGATCTAACATACCACGTCCCATGTAACCTAATTCTCCACCTCTACGTGCAGATTCAGTATCTTCTGAATAAAGACGTGCCAATGTTTCAAAAGAAGTTTCACCATTTGTAACTCTCTCTGTATAGTTGCGAAGTTGGTCTTTTATCCTTGCGATTTCTTCTTGCTCTATTTTGGGAGCCTGTGTAAGAATTTGCACTTCTACATTAGTTGGAATCATTGGAATACTATCTGCAGGAAGCTTTCTGAAGTATTCACGAACTTCTGCTGGCGATACTTTTACATCACCTACAAGTTTTTCTTGCATTTTTTGTACCAACTGACGATTTTTGAAATCATCGTGTAAGTCTTGTCTTATTTGTGCAATACTCTTATGTTGGTATTCCTCTAATTTTTCTTTTGAACCTATCTGTGGGATTGAAATCCAAGCATTGATTTGCTGTTCTACGCCTTGTGCTATTTCAGCTTCAGTTACAGAAATACTATCTAACGCAGCTTGGTGCAAGAAAAGCTTTTGCACAGCAATCTGTTCAAGAATCTCACAATTAGGATTTTTATGCCATTGCTTACCATCAGCTTCGCTTTGTAAGCGCATAATCTCGAGGTCCGATTTTAGAATAGGTTCATCGCCTACAACCCATAACACTTCATCGACAACACTTTCCGAATTGGCGCCCTTAGTTTCAACCGAATCATTCTTCGGCATAAGTTTTGATGCTGAAAGCATTCCTGCTGGCAATCCCATCATCGTGATGGCAGTGCTGGCAAGAAGAAAAGCAACACTATATTTTTTTATATTCATAAAGTCCTTTCAAAATTAATGCTTGTTTACCGTAGTCAATATTTCGCGATTGACTATTACCGGATATTTTTTACGAAGTTCCTTCACCCATTCTTTCTCTAACTCCTCTTGATAGTCAGAAATTACAAGGCTACGAATATCGTCTAAATCTTCTGGTGCTTTGAGTTTCTTTCCATAAACAGCATCAATAGGGTAGTCCTTTACAGGTTTAACTTCTACTTTTTGCTTGAAAATATCTCTATCTACCAATGCATTGTCCCCCATTTTAAACAATCCTTTCTCTACACGAATACGGATAGTGCTGTCATTATTGAATGTAGTGCGCAATTTATCTCCCCATGCTTTAAATGGAACTTTAGCAACACAATCTTTAACGGCCTTTACATCTTCTTGCTTTTGTACATGGTAAGCAATGCCTTTAAAGCGCGGTTCTTTCCATGCATAGTTCTTTTTGTTCTTTTTAAAAAATGCTTGCAAACCAGCTTCGTCAGTTGATGCTTTATCCCAAACAGTACGTGTACTCATTTCAATAAGTAGAAGACCGTCGTGATATTCAGTTATAAGATTCTTGAGATTTTCATCTTTGGCTTCCATTTCAGCGAGTTTCTTTTCTACCAACTGTTCTGGAGTAATACCATTACCCACTTCTGTAGCCATATTCTTCAGTTTTTGGTCAATGATTTGTTCGCGAAGATTGCGTGCTTCTATGAACTGATGAATATCAGCTTTTAAAGAATCGTATGGCTGGAAATCTTCTTTTTTGATATATTTAATAATGTGATAACCAAATGGCGACAATATTGGGTGACTAATTTCACCTGCCTTCATCGAGAATAAAGCATTCTCGAAAGCTGGTACAGTTTGTCCTTTTGTTATCAAAGGAAGTTCACCTCCACGTGCTGCAGAACCAGGGTCTTCAGAAAACTTCTTTGCTAATTCGGCAAAGTTTCCGCCTTTTTTCAATACATTATATATGGAGTCGGCTCTATTAGCAATCTTTTCTTGTTCACTATCAGTTGCTTTTTGGTTAAGTGCAAGCAAGATGTGTGCACAGCGAACTAAGCCTCCGCTATTTTCTATTCTGTCTCTTGTTTCTTTATAAATTTTCTGTGCTTCAGCTTCTACGTCGGCATCAGTAATCATTGTCGGGCGTACTTGCTGGTCGCGATAAGTCATAAACTCCTGTTTAAAAGAAGTAAGCGTATCAAGTTTCGCATCTAATGCAGCTTGAACCTTCAGTTTATAGTTAATAAACAAGTCTACATACTCGTTAATGGACTTCTTGTCTATTACTCCGTCAGTATTATTCTTATTATAAGAATATTCAAATTCTGAACGATGAATAGGTTGTCCATTTATCGTCATAATGACTGGGTCGTTTTGTTGCGCAAAAGCCATTGTACTGCTAAGCAGTATAGATGCGAAAAATGCTGTTATTCTCATTTTAAACGATATTCATTCTATGCCTCATTTGTTTAGAGGCTTGTTTTAAACTTATTAAATTTATATCAAGACGATACTCCCTCCTCGTAATAACGAGAACGGAGTATATATTATTATTCAGGACGTGAATAGTTTGGCGCTTCGCTGGTAATTGCAATGTCGTGAGGATGACTTTCCATCACACCTGCATTAGTGATTCGTGTGAATCGCGCATTATGTAAATTTGCAATTGAAGATGCACCGCAATAGCCCATACCCGAGCGTAAACCACCTACAAGCTGATAAATAACCTCTTGTACAGTTCCCTTATATGGAACACGACCTGCAATTCCTTCAGGAACAAGCTTTTTGTTATCGTTAATGTCGCCTTGGAAATATCTGTCGCGCGAACCATTTTTCTGTTCCATAGCTTCTAACGAACCCATTCCACGATAGCTCTTAAATTTACGTCCGTTAAAGATAATGGTATCGCCTGGAGATTCTTCAGTACCAGCTACTAATGAACCTATCATAACACTGCTACCACCTGCTGCTAAAGCCTTTACAACATCGCCAGAATAACGCAAACCACCATCGGCAATCAATGGAACACCTGTATCTTTTAATGCAGAATAAACATCATAGATAGCACTTAACTGTGGAACACCTACACCAGCGACTACGCGTGTTGTGCAGATTGAACCAGGACCAATTCCTACTTTCACAGCATCAGCACCATTCTCAACAAGGAATTTTGCTGCTTCTCCAGTTGCAATATTTCCTACTACAACATCAAGATTAGGGAAGGCAATCTTTACATCGCGCAATTTACCAATTACACCTTGTGAATGTCCATGTGCTGTATCAATAACGATAGCATCTACGCCAGCTTCTACCAATGCAGAAGCACGTTCCATCGTATCAGCAGTAACGCCTACACCAGCTGCAACTCGCAAACGACCTTTCTCATCTTTGCATGCCATTGGTTTGTCTTTTGCCTTTGTAATGTCCTTATATGTAATCAAACCTACCAAGCGGTTGTTCTTATCAACAACTGGTAGTTTTTCAATTTTATTTTCTTGTAATATTTGTGCAGCCGCTGTAAGGTTGGTTTGTTGGTGTGTTGTAACAAGATTTTCGCTTGTCATAACCTCATCAATAGTTTTATCAAAACGGCGTTCGAAACGCAAGTCTCGGTTTGTTACAATACCTACTAAGCGGTTTTCTTCATCAACAACAGGAATACCTCCAATATGGTATTCTGCCATCATAGCCAAAGCATCACGTACAGTTTTACCTCTACGGATAGTAACTGGGTCGTAAATCATACCATTTTCGGCACGTTTTACAATAGCTACTTGACGAGCTTGTTCTTCGATGGTCATGTTCTTGTGAATTACACCAATTCCACCCTCACGTGCTATCGCAATAGCCATAGAGCTTTCGGTTACAGTGTCCATGGCCGCTGTAACAAACGGAATGTTCAGTTCTATGTTACGTGAGAACTTGGTTTTCAACTCTACCCCTTTAGGTAGTACTTCTGAATAAGCCGGTATTAAAAGGACGTCATCGTAAGTTAATCCGTCCATAACGATTTTATCTGCAACAAATGAAGACATATATGTATATTAGAAAATTTATTGCGTGCAAATTTACTAATTATTATTCATTATCAGTAGGTTTTCTTTTATTTTTCTATCATGTATTAAAAGTATTTAACGCATTTATTAGTTCTATGGTTTTGTGAATATGGAAAGTGGGTGTTTTTGGTATATTTCATACTTCGACTTATCCAAATATTCTTTTATATTCTATCAACAGACTTGATAGAATTGAAGATATTTTCAACTTTTTATTTTTACTTCCAACATTTTAAAAATCTAAAATGGTTTAGATACGTGATATTGGTATTTTTATTATTTATATCCATAAAATAAATTAAATATTATCTTATCTTGTTTTTAGTAAATGGATTGCTTTTCATATATTTGAATAGTCGTATATATTTTTTTTAGCGAAGAAAAGTCGTAGGGCTTCATATTTTTGGGGCAATTTTTGAGCAGATAAAATGATGTTATTATTTCTTGAAGTAAGACTTATAATAGATTCAATTTTGCAGTCCGCAAAATTATAATTATAATTTTTAATTTTGTAATTATAAATTTTTATTTTGTAATTATGTTTTTCATAAAATATAATTATAAATATGATAGAACGAAGACAGAAATAATAATATCTGTATGAAAATATAATGAGCTTATTTTAAACTTAATAAGCGAATTTGCAGTTGTGTGTTTGGGAAAATATACTCACCTTAAATCGGAATATATGTTCAGAGCGTTTATTTACACGACTAAATAAACATACTCATTATTATCATAACAGCACACCCCCATAACAGCAATGCCTTCAGAGTCGTAAAAAGTATTTTTTGTCTTTGTTCTAGTTGCTCGTTAATTCTTTCTGGAGATACATAAAATTGCTTTGTGCGATTAAGTCCATATGAGAACATGTATTTAAATAATAGAAATATTAGGTTTGACATGCTGATGAACATTAACATCATAACAAACCTTACGAGAAGTTCCATTTCTTCTGTTGGCTTTATTCCAGCCAACACTGCAGTAGGAATGAGTAAAAGAAATGTGCCTAATACCCATTTTAAATAAAAGAAAAGTGACTTCTTGCCTTCATTCTTATAGAACATTTTTATTGACAAGAAATAGTGCATGTAGAGTAAAATTATGAGGTAAATGATTTTCATTTATTCTTTAAAATGTTTATTATTGCTTAACTTCTTACTTATCCGTGTAAAAGATAGCTATTGTTCAACTATTGTTATCTAATAATGGATGCAAAGTTACATATAAATTTGTTTTTTTTACTATTTTATATCAACATCTTTTTGTTATATAGGGAACCTATAATGTTATTTTTTCGACAGACAAATTCCTAATAGGGAGAAAAGTCAAATAAAAGGTGGAGATATTTCTAAATAAATGAGTTATGTTAATGTCTGAGAATTGGAGATGTAGGAATGTAAAAAACCGCTTTTCCAAACGGGAAAAGCGGTTTTAAATTACTATTAGTTTGCCATTTCAGAAATAAACTTAATACGGACCAAACGAATTTCTTCTTCGCTGTAATCCTCATCAAGTTCTTTTAAGGCTTCATCAATATCATCTGTCTGGCTATTCATAAAGTAATCGTAGATGTCGTCAATCTTATCTTCATCGTAAATATCCTTTAAGAAGTAGTCGATGTTAATCTTGGTGCCACTATAGACAATTTCTTCTATCTTCGAAAGTAGTTCGTCGAAGCCAAGTCCTTCAGCAATGGCGATATCATCTAATGGTAACTTGCGATCAATACCTTGGATAATCTTTACTTTCTGCATAGATTTCTTAGCCACAGTGCGTACACGCAATTCTTCTGGTCGCTCAATATTCTTTTCTTTGCAATACTGTTTGATGAGTTTGCAGAATTCTTCTCCGTAGCGTTTTGCCTTACCTACACCAACACCTTGTATATTTTGAAGTTCCTGTTCAGTAACAGGGTACATCATAGCCATTTGATCTAACGATGGGTCTTGGAAGATGACGTAAGCTGGAATGTTCATTTTGCGTGCTAAATGCTTTCGCAAGTCTTTAAGCATCGCATACAGCTCTGGATCAGCAACGCTTGTTCCACCCATCATGGTATCATCTATTCTATCTGTTTTAAATTCCTTATCCATTACAATCATAAACGATTTAGGATTTTTCAGGAATTGTTTGCCCGCAGATGTGAGCTTTAATAAACCGTAATTTTCTACGTCTTTCTTTAGATAACCATCTAACATGGCTTGTCGAATAACGGGGCTCCACACTTTAGAGTCTTCCTTTTCACCAAGTCCGAACTCTTCAAGAAGATTATGCTTGTGGTCTTTAATGTCGTCAGTTCCACGTCCTTTCACAAAATCGATAACATATTCTTGGCGGAAATTTTCCTTTAAAGCCTTTACCGCTTGTAGTACAATAGATAGTGCTTCCTGTGCTTCTATCTTCTCTTTTGGATGCAAGCAGTTGTCGCACATACCACAATTCTCTTTCAGATATTCTTCTCCGAAGTAGTGGAGTAGGAGTTTGCGACGACAAACAGACGATTCTGCATAAGTTTCAGTCTCTTGTAACAATTGTCTACCTATATCTTGCTCTGCTACAGGCTTGCCTTCCATGAAGTTTTCAAGCTTCTTTAGGTCGTTCTTAGAGTAGAAAACAATACACATACCTTCTTCTCCATCACGTCCTGCACGTCCTGTTTCTTGATAATAGCCTTCCAAACTCTTTGGAATATCATAGTGGATAACGAAACGTACATCAGGTTTATCAATTCCCATTCCAAAGGCTATGGTCGCAACAATAACATCGATGTTTTCCATAAGGAAGTCATCTTGTGTTTTAGAGCGTGTTTCTGAATCGAGTCCAGCATGATAAGGTTCTGCCTTTATCTCGTTAGCTTGCAACACAGCAGCTAATTCTTCCACTTTTTTACGTGAAAGACAGTAGATGATTCCACTTTTTCCAACGTTCTGTTTTATGAATTTGATAATCTGACGATTGGTATCTTCCTCATCTTTCTTAGGTCGTACTTCATAATAAAGGTTTGGACGATTGAACGAACTCTTAAATTCAGCACAATCTTCAATACCTAAACTACGCACAATATCTGTGCGTACCTTATCAGTAGCGGTAGCAGTAAGAGCTATTATAGGTGCTTTACCAATCTGATCTACGGCCTGTCGTATCTTTCTATACTCTGGGCGGAAGTCATGTCCCCACTCAGAGATACAGTGAGCTTCGTCTATTGCATAAAAACTAACCTTTACAGTCTTGAAGAACTCTATGCTTTCTTCTTTGTTTAGCGATTCTGGAGCAACATAAAGTAACTTGGTTTTGCCGTTTTGAATATCGGTTTTAACATGGTCAATCTCTGTTTTCTTCAATGAAGAATTCAGATAATGTGCTACACCATCTTCTTCGCTGATACCATTTATAACATCTACTTGATTTTTCATCAATGCTATTAGAGGAGAGATAACAATAGCTGTGCCTTCCATTATGAGCGAAGGCAGTTGGTAACAAAGACTCTTACCGCCACCGGTAGGCATCAACACGAATGTGTCTTCGCCTGCTAAGACGTTGCGGATAATAGCTTCTTGTGCGCCTTTAAACTTATCGAAACCGAAAAAATACTTCAGCTTGTCTGTAAGATTGACTTCTGTTGCCATGTTAATAGTTTGGTGTTCCCTTATTAGAAGGTAGGTTTATTATCGCTGCACCTCCATTATTCTTTAAGATAGAAAAGGTGCAGCGTTCATATGGATTTAGGCAGTCTCTAGTTTATTGAGCTTTGCCTTGTCTAACTGTTGCTGTGCATATTCGGCTGTTACCTCGTATTTCTTCACTTTCCTTGAAGGCAATTCAAACATAGTGTCCATCATAACTGCCTCTACAATAGAACGAAGTCCACGTGCTCCCAACTTGTATTCTACAGCCTTATTAACGATATAATCGAGCGAGTCTTCAGTAAACGTAAGGTTGATGCCGTCCATTTTGAAGAGCTTCATATATTGTTTGATAATAGAATTCTTTGGTTCTACAAGTATTTTGCGCAGTGCTTTCTTATCTAACGGGTTGAGATATGTCAGCACAGGTAGACGTCCGATGATTTCTGGGATAAGTCCGAATGAGCGTAAGTCCTGCGGAAGCACGTACTTCATTAGGTCTTTTTTGTCTATTTTCGCCACATTCTGAACTGAATTATATCCAACAACGTGGGTATTGAGACGTTGCGCAATCTTGCGCTCTATGCCATCGAATGCGCCACCGCAGATAAAGAGAATGTTTCGAGTATCTACGTGAATGTAATCTTGATCTGGATGTTTGCGTCCGCCCTTTGGTGGAACATTAACCATGGTTCCTTCGAGTAGCTTTAAGAGTCCTTGTTGAACACCTTCACCGCTTACATCACGTGTTATACTTGGATTATCGCTCTTTCGTGCTATTTTATCAATTTCGTCTATGAATACAATTCCTCGTTCGGCAGCAGCCACATTGTAGTCAGCTACCTGCAGCAATCGCGAGAGAATGCTCTCTACATCTTCGCCTACATAACCAGCTTCGGTGAATACAGTTGCGTCGACAATGGTAAAAGGTACGTTTAATAGCTTTGCAATTGTACGTGCTAATAGCGTTTTTCCAGTACCTGTTGAGCCCACCATAATGATGTTACTCTTTTCAACTTCTATGCCATCATCGTCTTTTGGTTGCTGTAATCGCTTGTAATGGTTGTAGACCGATACAGCTAGATATCGCTTAGCTTCGTCTTGACCAATGATATAATCATCAAGATATGCCTTGATCTCTTTTGGCTTTGGAACATTGTTCATGTCAATATCAACGACATCTGAAGTTTGTTTGCCCAATACTCCAGATTCAATCACGATATTGTTGGCTTGCTGAGCACAATCCTCACAGATATAACCTGTGAGTCCTGTTATGAGAAGCCGTACTTCGTTCTCGCTTCTACCGCAAAAACTACATTTCTTCTGAGGCATTGTTTTCTTCTTTCTTTCTTATTAATACTTGGTCTATCATACCATAATCTTTAGCTTCCTCAGCTGTCATCCAGTAGTTGCGGTCGCTATCGTTCCACACCTTTTCGTATGTCTGATGAGAGTGATTGCTAATGATTGTATATAGTTCTTTCTTGAACTTCATTATCTCTTTAGCCTCAATTTCAATGTCTGAAGCCTGACCTTGTACACCTCCGAGTGGCTGATGTATCATGACGCGGCTATGTGGTAGCGCAAAACGTTTACCCTCTTGACCAGCTACAAGTAGTACAGCTGCCATAGAAGCTGCCATACCCGTACAGATAGTAGTAACGTCGCTAGAGATAAATTGCATTGTATCGTATATTCCAAGCCCTGCTGTTACACTTCCACCAGGTGAGTTTATGTAGATGGAAATATCTTTTCCAGGGTCTGCTGAATCCAAATAAAGGAGTTGCGCCTGTAGAGTGTTAGCAGTATAGTCATCAATTTGTGTACCAAGGAAGATGATACGATCCATCATTAAACGTGAGAACACGTCCATTTGTGTTACGTTCAGCATACGTTCTTCCAATATGTATGGGTTAAGATACTGGTTTTGCATACATGTAACTTGGTCTAACACCATACCATTTATGCCCAAATGTTGGGTTGCAAACTTTCTAAAATCGTTCATTTTGTATCCTTATATTATTTTAATTAGACAATAACAGGATGCGTATATCCTGCATTTCATTATTGCCTTAAGTACAAAGACCATGCCATAACCAAAGCAAGTGTCTTGCATATTCTAACACAAAGATAATCAAAAAAAGATAATTACTCAATAAAATAACTACTTTTTTTAATTCGAATGACTGTAGTTCTTTTCTCATAGGGTTGAAAAAGTACTATGTAGGTGTTATTTTGGAGAATAGATGATGAAGGAGAATTATGTAAAAAGTTATGATTCGTATTATCATAGAAGATTTATCTTAAATCCGGCGTAATGGACATTTGGTAGGCTGAAAAGCTCACGGATTTTAGTAATGGACAT